>JBCDHF010000051.1:0-15392 GCA_038750375.1 Cyanobacteria bacterium P01_H01_bin.15 | reverse complement strand
GAGAAACGCCCTGTTGCCAAATAAAAAAACATAAAGCACCGGCAATAAAATAGGCGGCAAAATCTACCAGAAAAACGTCTCTCAAAATCCTAATTGGAGATAATTCTTGCAGCCAAGCGATCGTCAACCAAGTAAGCAAAAAAAATTCTGCTCGATGAATTTGTCGAAAGCAAAGTAATAGAGCCACTAAGGCATAAAATCGCAATTCGATAAATAATGACCAGTAAACGCCGTCGATAGAAGGAACACCCCAAAAATCACTAGCCATTGTCATGTTGAGTAGGTATTGGCGAAATGTTGCCGAATAGACCGGAGCACCCAGGAATTTTGTGCAAATGAACGTCAGGGTGCAGCAGAGCCAAAAAGCAGGATACAAGCGAGAAATTCGCAAAATTAAAAATGTAAAAACGGAGCGATTATGGGTATTCAGTAAAATTACGAAGCCGCTAATCATAAAAAACATCTCGACTCCCAGATATCCATACATGGCGGGCACTTCCAAAAGCGGATAGGGCATCGTCGTCAAATTATCGGCCCGATATCCTCGAAAAGAATAGTGAAAGAATATGACAGACAGCGCTGCCAGGAATCGCAGTAGATCAATTTCGTAAATTCTAGGCTTGGAGGTGGGTTCGATCATTTGACACAAACCTGGGAACAAAAAACAAATGCCAGCAAAACTATTTTCAACGAAGATTTCGCTCAATCATATTGCTGACGATTCAACAGAGATTTTTCTTAGTTAGCTCTCAACATTGCCTCACATTGGGACCTTTCAATATAGATAAGACAAAAAAATGGATTGGAGACATCATGCCTCACCTAAAGCCTTGGGGATTATTGGTTCCCGCTCTATTTTTAGTTAATGGTTGCACGTTAATTTCTTCGTGGGCAGGACCTCAAACGATTGATCCTGAGTTACGGGCAGAGGTTGCGGACAAAGCCTTTAACTACCAAGACTACAATGCTGTTTTAAAGACGTATGTGCAGGACGGGTTCGTTGATTACCAAACACTGCAGCAAAATCGAACTCAGTTAGATCGGTTTGCAGCAGCCTTAGCTGTGGTCACGAACAGTACCTATGAAAGTTGGACGGAGGCAGAGCAAATAGCGTTTTGGATTAATGCTTATAATGCTTTCACACTACAGTCAATTATCAATCAACAGTCCTTGCCAAAAAGCATCAAAAATATTCCAGGAGTTTGGAAGATACAGCAGCATCAAGTCCTGGGCGAAGGTAAGACTTTAGAAGAAATTGAGCACAGCATTTTACGGAAAGAATTTGACGAACCACGCATCCATGCAGCCTTAGTTTGTGCGGCAGTGAGCTGTCCGAATTTACGCGATGAACCATTTACCGGCGAGCGCTTGAATGAGCAGCTAGACGACCAATCGACTCAATTCATTACAACAGAAGATAAGGGACTGACGATCTCTAGGGAAGAAGGGATTGTCTATCTTTCCGCTATTTTTGATTGGTTCGGGAAAGATTGGCTTTCTCAATATCGAGTCACAGATAAACAGTTTGCTGGCAACGAAGCAGAGAGAGCAGTGCTTGCTTTTGTCAGCGACTATTTGACACCGGAAGATGCCGAATATTTAGCGGAAGGAGATTATAAAGTTCGTTATCTCAACTATGACTGGGCATTAAACAAACAGTCTGGATGACTTATAAAATTAGCCATGCTTGTTTTGTCGCAGTTTTAGGCTGTCTTTTCTGTGCGTTTTTATAGCATCCGTTGCCTACATTGAGGGACGGTTGGGTGCTGGAACGAACTAAAAGTCAACTCAAACATCAAAGTGTCCTAAGCGATCTGGCGAAAGCGATATATGTCGAATTCCATTCGCTTTTTGCCGACAGCTGCAGATTCTTGAATCTCTTTCGTTGACCTGTCACGAATTATCAGAAAATGTCATTGTGTCCAAATCATCAAACTTGTTTCTGCGCTTAGGGTTTGATAATAGTTATTCACTCTTATTCTGAAATCATGAGCCAGTCAACAAAAGCCAAAAGCCAATCACAGATTCAATTTTCGATTCTAGTGGGCGTTTCAATCGGGCTATTGACAGTGTTCGCGATCGCATATGGAGCAGATTGGATAGAGGCATTAGTTAGACCGACAACTTACCACTGGTGGGGGTTAGCCGTTTTTTTGCTCGCAGTGGTGGGTTATCTTAAGATTTTTCCCGAATCTACCCCTCGCACGAAGCCTCTAATCATTGGGATCTTATTGGCATTGCTGATTCGCTTAACCCTTTGGCGGGCATTAGTAGCGCTTAACTGGGGAGAGAATGTTCAGAGCGCACTGGCTAGCGCTATTTTATTTAGCGCTGAATTCATTGTGGTTTTAGGTACGGGCATTCAGCTGTTTCTCTCCCTCGGAGAAAAAGATCGCAGAGACGAGGGTGAGTGCTCAGAATTTTGGGTCAAGGAGCAAGGGTATGGTCCAACAGTTGACATTTTAATTCCAACGTTGAATGAGCCAACGTTTATTCTGCGGCGTACTCTGCTGGGCTGTCGTGCTTTGGACTATCCTAATTTCCGCATTTTTCTACTGGATGATGGCAATCGCACAGAAGTTGAGATGCTGGCTCAAGAGCTGAGTTGTTACTATATTGCTCGTCCCACCCATGAACATGCTAAAGCCGGAAATTTAAACTACGCAATCACACAAACTGACGGAGAGTTAATTACCGTCTTTGACGCAGATTTCATTCCCACTCGCAATTTTTTGACTCGCACAGTAGGCTGCTTTCGGCGGGAACGGGTTGGACTCGTACAAACCCATCAACGTTTCTTTAACCACGATATAGTGGCACGGGCCTTAGGTGTGGAACACATCTTTCCACACCAGGTTGAACCTTCTGCCAGACTGTCACAGAAGATTTGGGACGGAGCGGGCGGCTGCTTCTGTTATGGAAGTTCTTTTCTCGTTCGCCGCAGTGCGCTGGCTGAAGTCGGTGGGTTTGTGCGCGAAGCACTCATTGAAGACTACTACACCGCTATTCAGTTAAGCGCTCACCAGTTCGACGTGATTTACCTCGATGAAAGCCTGAGTGGCGGGTTAGTGCCAGACGAGATGGCTGGCTATATTGCGCAACGCCAGCGATGGGGCGGAGGAACCGTCCAAGGGCTCCATTTTGCCAAAAGCGGTCTTTGGACAGCTGGCTTGAAGCCCCGTTTACGGTGGGTACATGTTGAGGCGCTTCTGTACTGGTTCAGTGGTCTGTCGCGGGTGTGCTATCTATTATTACCACTGATCACCTATCTCTTTACAATCGTTCCGTTTCGCTCACGTTTTAGTAGCTTTCCCGAAAATATTTACGATCTGCTCTATTTTGTTTTGCCTTTCATCGTCTGTTTTTTCAGCAGCCATGCTTGGCTTAATCACCGCTCACAGTCAGTATTTTGGGCGGATAATTTTGAATTTATTCAGACGTTTCATGTCACCTTCACGTCAGTCGCCACCCTATTTCGTCCGTTTAACAAACCATTTCGTGTGACGCCGAAAGGCTTGACGAGAGATACCTACGGCTTTAACTGGCGCTTAGCTATGCCCCTCTTACTCGCCTGGTTCTCTAACTTAGCGGCGATGGGGTTACTGATCTTTGACCCCTTGAAACGCGGATTACCTCCCGCATTAATTGTTTGGCCATTGCTTAATTTTCTGACCCTTTCTATTGCGCTTCTCTGTTTTGTCGAAAGACCCACCCCATCGGTGCGAATTTGGGTCTCCAAAACTAAATCTATTACTTTGCGATCGCCAACGGCTTCTTGGCAAGGAAAAACCATTGCGCTATCGGAAGTTGGAGTCGACATTCTGTTGCCATCTCCTACTCTTTTAAGTCCGGACCCAACAGTCAAACACTATGAATTAAGCGTTGCCGGATTGTCATTCCCACTTGTCGTCACCCTCCTTGAATATGAACGACAAGCTGAGGGAGACCGCCTCAAACTAGAACTGGCACCGATGTCTCTCGCGCAAGAACAAGCTTGGAACAGTTTGATTTTCTGTGAGCCTAATCAATGGCAAACGCAAAGAGCACCGGGAGAATGGCAAGCCCTGAAAATTATTTACCAACACGCCTTCAAACTGATCTGGCAATTGCTCAGAAGACGAAAAGGCTCAGTTTATCAGCCTTCTCGAAGCATTACTCCCCGTGAAACAATCAGCCTGAAATAAGCCGCGTTCAAGACGTCATTAAGGAAATGGCGAAAGATATAGCACCCACTTTGTAAGGTCGGAATCTGCTTGAAGCCTAAACTTAATTGAATATCGGCAAAATTTCCGATACCTTAACAGTGGACTTCTCAAAATCGAACATAGTTAGCTAAGATGAGCGCAAAAGTTGGATTCGTTTTTGAATTGTCCCTTGGTTTGGGGCGACATTGAGTGCTCTTCCCGACCTGCTCGATAGCTAACTTTTCCTTTCATTCTTTTACATCTTCGCCCTATGAAATCTTCTAAGACCGAACCCAAAAAGATCTACAGCGAGCCCAAACTCGTTCCACTCGGCTCTGTTCAAAAAAATACGCTTGCAAGTGAAACTCCAATCGTCGTCGATAACAACGGATCCGGGGGCGGTTTACCTAGCTTTGGCGCTAGTTGATAGCGTTGGGCTTGACTTATGAGCCGCAAAACTAGAACGAGTTCATACTACGTGAGCAAAGCCTATCCAAACATGGCACAGTTCTAGTCCTGGTGGTGCGATTTTGACACTGAATTAAGTTAAGTACTTCAAAAGCTCCAATCCAATGGCTTGGAATTTAATCAGGGCGATGGTAATTTTTCTGGCTACGAATATTGTGCTGATTTCTGATATTGGTTAAGTCTGCCGCTTGTCGTAACTCTGGATTTTAACTGAGACCAGAGCACGCCGGCGCATAAAACATCGCCCTCGAGACAAAGATGATTTCCCTGCTTTTGAGATACAAAGTGAATCAGGAGTCACCCCTCTCTACTCATGAATCCTCTAAAGTAGGGAAGCTAATAGTCTGAGGCACTTGGAGTTCATCAATCGGCTAGCGATGGCTTAACCACAATGAAAGGATTGCAGGGTACAAATTCTTCCTAAACTCTTCTGGCTCTGTTCCATCGCCGAATTTATTGGTTTTTTCTGTTTGAATATAGGGCTTACTAGACGGATGGTCAGTCCATTGGTCAACCCAATCCGCGTTATTGGCTTCAATGACGGTATGTACAAAGAAACCAGCTGGGGTTTTAGGTCGCGTTAAGATTTCCTCAGGAAGCTTGCCTAGCATGGCTCGTCTCATTAAATATTTTCGAATATGCCATGGCACAGCCGGAATCGAGAGGGAAAAATTGATTAATCGCAAGTCCAGGAACGGACATGGCTTGTAGCAAACCAATTGTTTATCTGCTAAATGTAGAGCCTGCAGGTCAGAAGACCAAGGCGCAAACATCAGCCTTCGATGAACCTCGGGATGATTGGCGTTGAGTTTATCTGGCTGCCAAGCATTGAAAGCGGCGGCTCTTTCTTCGACCTGACAGCGCGCCTTAAAGTCTGGTTGTAACCATTCTGGAATTTGGCAGATGGAAAGAGTCTCTTGCGGCGAAGTTAGCGCCAGTTTTGACCACAGTTTTCGAAATAATCGAGAAATTTTGGTCAGACCACTGGGTGTCTTGATGCCATATTGACGAAGTTTCAACATGTCGCTCAGACCCGCCATGAGACCCCGAGCTTGGATGATGCGGGGTAATGAGCGCCGATTGGTAAAAAAGAGCTCGTCTCCCCCATTCCCCGACAAAATATAGGGCGACCAGGCTGACTGCCAAGCAGATTCGGCGAAGACATCAGCGGGCAGCCAACATTGAAAGGGCTCAGCCAAAGGAATGTAGGGTTGTAAAACCGTTTGTCGGTCCAGAGGAATGAGCTGATGAGAAAGTCCTAGGTGGTGAGCCACCATCTCCGCATATTTTTTTTCTCTCTCTGGCATCAAATATTCAAAATAAACAGTATGAGTGCGCAGTTGTAGATGTGGTAACTCTGTCTGTTGCAAATCGACCGCTGTAGCAGCAATGCTCGTTGAATCCATGCCGCCACTTAGGTCAATGTGTATTTGGTCTAACCGTAAACGGTCCTTAACAGCAGAGCGTAGTAAGTGTTGATAGTGTGCGACATAATCCTCTTCGCGAGCATAATTCAAAGTGGGAACCGTCTGCGGAAATTGCCAGTAGTGCCAAAGCTCAAGACCTTGAGTATTCCATCGAAAACAATGGGCAGGGGCGAGTTTATGGATATCGGCAAAGAGCGTCGCTGTTTTGTCTAGCCATTCCGGACTTCCCATCACCAAACAATCGGCTAGCGCTATTTCATTGAGTTGATCAGAAATTCCGGGATGGGTCCGGATGCAGGGCAATTCATTACTCACGATCAAAGTATCACCAACGATGCCGTAATACATTATCCGGATGCCCATCTGATCTCTGGCCCCAAAGAGCTGTTGGCGGGTTTCATCCCAAACAACGAAGGTAAAATCGCCCAGCAAATACTGAGGACAGTCTTCCCCCCACACTTGATACGCTGCCGCAATTAGTTCCACATCGGGCTGAGAACGGTTGGCGGACTGTCCGTGATCGCCAAGGCATTGAATAAGGGTTTCGCGATCATCAATACGTGCATCGGCCACCACTCGAAAGTTCGCTCCGGGTGGTGCGAACGGTTGCCGCTCAGTCGTCGATTCTCGGGCCATAATCCAGTGGGCAAAGCCTAGCCCGACTGAATCTTCCGACCATATTTGCTCTCCATCAGGACCTCGGTAACGAATCTCGGCTTGATGCCGTTCAAGTTGGGCCGGCTCTACCGGCTCTCCGTCACGGTGATGAATTGCAAAAAAACCACTCATAGAAAATTGATCAGTTTGAACAGGCACAAATCTCTGTATCGAGAATAGCGTCAATCACATAGGTTAAAGTGCACCGACACACGGTCTTATCTCTGGGCAAAGGCTAGTCATCACTCTGCCAAGGATGAGGCAATTCAGCAGCTTTAAGAGTGGGTGATGGACAATTGATTTCACGACGACGTGCTGCCGTTTTTTCTTCACTGGTATCCAGCGCAATCAGTTCATAGAGAATTGCGGGGCGATTATGATCGGGATTTTTGCGCAGTAATCTGCCTAGCCGCTGAATATACTCTCGATGGGAACCGGTACCAGAGAGAATAATTCCGACTTGAGCACTGGGTACGTCTACGCCTTCATTTAACACATGGGACGCCCCAATGATGGGATAGTCGCCTCGACGAAACCGATCTAAAATTTGCTGTCGTTCTTTAACGGGGGTTTGATGGGTAATTACCGGCAAAAGAAACATCCGAGAGAGTTGATATACGGTCCGATTATCGTTGGTAAAAATCAACATGCGATCGCCAATATGTTTTGTAATCAGCTCTGCTAACGCGGTAAACTTAGCTTCGGTGCCAAAGGCCAGCTCCTTGGCTAGGCGATGGGCTTGCATGGCACGGCGACCAGCTGGGGAACGGGCACTTGCTTGAACAAACCGCTGCCAACCGTCCACACTCCCTAAGGACAATCGACAGTCTCGCAAAAATTGATTCCGTGTCTGAATAGCCTGCTCGTAGCGTCGTCGCTCTAACTCAGACAGCGAGACCTTAATCGAAATTACTTCAAATTCTGCGATCGCAACTTTGGCTAGCTCCACGGTTGAACGGCGATACACCACTGGACCAATGAGCCGAGCCAGGGCTTGATGGCTGCCATCGGCACGCTCTGGCGTAGCTGACAATCCGAGACGGTAGGGAGCAATAGAGGATTCTGCAATCCCACTAAAAAAGCTGCTGGGCAGATGATGGCATTCATCAAAAACAATCAATCCATAGCGATTACCTAAGGATTCTGCTTGAATAGCGGCACTATGATAAGTTGCTACCAAAAGGTCTGCCTGGTCGCGATCATTGGAGCCCCCACCCAACAGACCAATGCGGATACCCTTCAAGATCTTTTGAGTCTGGACAGACCACTGGTGCAGCAGATCTAAGGTCGGCACCACAATTAATGTGCTTTTTTTAATAGCTGCGATCGCAAGATGGGCCAAATACGTTTTTCCGGCCGCCGTGGGAAGCACCACCACGCCTCGATTTAGGGACTGTTTCCAAGCTGTCAGCGCTTCTTCCTGATGAGCATAGGGAGCCCAGGGAGCCGATAGCTGTAATTCAGTTAGGGTATCGAACTTGGCTGCTTGATCCTGAAAAGAAATCTTATCTATCTTTAACGCTGAGACGAGAGCGGCATAGTCAACGGCTGGAATTCGGAATTTTTCAACGCGGTCATCCCAAGTAGCAAAGTCAATCCAGGCTTTTCCTCGGGGTGGGGGATGGAGAATTAATGTACCGCGGTCGTAAATTAGTGTTGGCTGGCGCGGCATAATCAAGAGCAATCAACTAGCTTTGTCAGCTTAGCGAAGAAAGCTTCGAATCTTTCCGGAGATAAACTAGACCGAAAGATCTATAGTCTTTTGACTCTGAATAAAAACTGTACATGGAATCCTAACTCAATAATTGAGTAGCTCATCCAGAGTAAAGCTCTCAGAGAAACTTGATAAGACCCACTTTTGATGTAGATAAATAGATTGTCGGGACGTGACCGACTCTGCCTGGGCAGATGTGAAAACCGATCAGACACCCCAACTGCGAGAAAGACAAGGCCCTAAAAGTAGCCCTTTAGAATGCACAAAGAAAAGCATTTAAGGTCTCTTACTTTACAGAAACTTCACGCAACTTTAGATTTTTATGGGTTATGTTGAAAAATAATAAGCATACTCAATAAGTGCCTATTAATTCAACTAAAAAGCGTCGCTCCCATTTAAACATTGCATTAAAACCAAGAACCAATATGAAAGCGATAACGACAGAACAATTGAGGCGTCAAGGTGTTGAAAGCGAGGGCGTCGCAACGTTAGTGTTCGACGATCGTCAATATCGGTGGGTAACAGCCTATCCGATCAAAATGCAAGACCAAATTAAAACTCGTTGTTTAAATTTAGCCAAACAAGGAATGGCGACATTAGCGGTCTCAGGCACTGACACTGTTACAATCTGGTCAACTCCTGACCCCGTTCAGTCAGCCGCCTTTGTGAATTTGGTAGAGCAATCTACGCCAAAATCGGCACCCTCCGAATTAGCAAATTCAACTCCTAAGTCCAAGAAGGAGGCGGCAAAATCCGAAAGTTCAGCCGCAGCCGACAAACAAGTGGTCATAACTTATCGGGGTCAAAAAATCGTTAAATCTGCACCAAGCGCCAACAGTTCTCAGAAGCAGAAAAAAGTACGAACCTATCGAGGCGTTCCCTACTAATGTCCTGGCCGTTTTACTCTGTTCTCAGTTAGGCGAAAACGCGACATAGTCAATTTTTCCGGCCTTACTCTATGACCGCAAGCGTTCTGTTTGATTGGGGCGACTAGCATTGCTCTCATTCGCCATGAAATCGACATGTGCCCTCTGCACCCTCAGTACATTCGAGAAAATAAGGCGGTATGGTAGATTGTCATTTATTTGTATGGGGTGATCTACTTCTTTAACAGTTTGCGGCATTATCATCAATCCAATTGAGTCATACGCTTCAACCATCGCCTCTGCAATAACAGGTTCAACTGTTCTTTCGGTGCTCAATCTGCTGAGAACCGCAAGAGTCTTGGCTGGGGGCGCTCACAGAATTCTCAAGGAAGGGTCGAGCACTTCAGATGCTCTCGAAACGTTAGAAGAAATGGTTAACAAAATTTTGACTTGCCGTGGTCAGAAAATCCCAAAAAACGCCCATCAGAACTGACGAAACGGTCTTGAAAAAAACAATGTACCTATCGAAGTGTCACATATTGATCGTCTCCTAAGATAGCCTTGAATTCCAAACCGTTATATTAATCGGCCAAGCGCCCTCTAGCATCACAGACATTTCTCCAATCGCTCCAAAACAATCCACAATAGAAAAGCTATTTTCAGCCCAGCGCTAGAGCCGGGGCTGAGGTTTAATGGTCTGAACCAGGATTGACCTTGATGAAGACTGGTCGCTTTTGGCGAAAATTAGAGCGGGCATTGTATCTCGGTCGGGCTTTCCGATTGGTTTGGGACAGTAATCGTCGAGGAACCCTGCTAATTATTAGCTTACTGTGCTTACAGGGCTTGCTCCCCCTCGTTTCTCTACTTTTGCTCCGCCAGCTCATCGATATTATTACGCTGAATGTTAAAAGTGAGACTATCGCCTGGAGCCCTATAGCCCTCTGGATTCTGGGGCTGGGAGGCGTAGCGGTGCTCATGAGCGGTTGCGAAACGCTGAACGAATATTGCCAATCGACCCAAGGGGAACAGGTCCGCGATCGCGCTTTTGAATTGCTTCATAGCCAATCGCTGATACTCGATCTCGCCTATTACGAAGATCCTCGTTATTTTGATTCGCTCCATCTAGCACAAGCCCAAGCTGCGTATCGGCCGTTTGGCATTCTCTTAAACTTGACTCAATTAGGGGTTGCTACCACCAGTACTGTTGCCCTCGGCGGATTACTACTGATACTCCATCCAGCGATCGCAGGTGTGGTTTTAATGTCAGTAATTCCCGGCACCTTGGTTCGCCTCAAATATGCGCGTCGTCTTCATGCCTGGCAACGCGCCACCACCCAAGCCGAAAGACAAGCCGGCTACTTTAATTGGGTTCTCAGCCATAAAAACTATGCCAAAGAAATACGCTTGTTCGAGCTGGGCACATTTTTTCGAGAACGCTTTAATACGATTCGTGCCGACCTTCGCCACAGTAAGCAGCGCTTAGCACTCAGCCAAGCCCAGCAACAACTAATTGCCCAAACCAGCGGCGCGATCGCTATTTATGGGTCCTACGGATTTATCACTTATCAAACTGTGACCGGTGCCCTGACGTTGGGGGGTCTAGTCATGTATTTTCAGGCTCTTTCTCGTCTACAGACAGCCCTCAAAGGTATTTTGAAAAGCTTGACTTCTTTGTATTCAGACAATTTATTTCTGAGCCATCTCTATGAATTTTTAGATCTTAAACCGCAGCTAACTGCGCCAGTAAACCCCCGCACAGTGCCGTCTCTGGACACCGCTGTTGTCGCGTTTGAAAACGTTAGCTTTCATTATCCCGGTTGCGATCGCAACGTTTTAACCGACGTTAGCTTCACGTTAAAACCCGGCACTCACACAGCTCTAGTTGGTCTAAACGGGTCAGGTAAGACCACTTTGACCAAACTTCTCTGCCGTCTTTACGATCCCAGCGCCGGACGCATTACGGTCGATGGCATCGATCTGCGTGCTTTTTCTGCCACAGACTGGCGAAGAGGCTTAAGTGCGATTTTTCAAGATTACGTTCGCTATGAATTAAACGTTCAAGACAACATTTGGCTGGGTGATCTGCTACGCCCACCCGATCCCGTGGCCATTCGCCAAACAGCCCAACATCTAGACGCCGATTCATATATCCAAAAACTCCCCCAAACCTACAACACACTCCTCGGCAAAGAGTTTGGACAAGGCACCGAGCTTAGCATCGGGCAGTGGCAAAAACTAGCGCTCGCTCGCAACTACTGGCGACAAGCCCAGCTCTTTATCTTGGATGAGCCCAGCAGTGCTCTTGATCCACAGGCTGAAGACGCTATTTTTGGTCAAATCTCAACCTTGTTGAAAGACAAAACGACTTTAATCATTAGCCATCGGTTATCGACAGTTCGTAAGGCAGACAAAATTTTGGTGCTAGATGGGTGTTCTATAGTGGAGCAGGGCAATCACAATACCCTAATGAATGAAAAAGGTCTCTATGCACAGCTATTCGAGACCCAAGCCCAAAAGTATTACTAGTACTTTCTTGTATGCCGCTTTCAGCGATCGTCTCTGCCCCTGAACGTGACCGATTTACTCTCTGGCAGCGCTCTCCTTCTGATCGGCCTTGGTCCCGGGAAACTCAACTCTTACTGTTGTTCGCTCGCAGTCATCTCGACTCGTCCGCCAAAACTCGCATTACCGACTTAGTCAATCGTCCCCTCGATTGGTCAGATTTTTGGGAGCAAGTCAGTATCCACAAAGTCTCGGTCCTGGTTCTCAAAAATTTGCGATCGCTAGATTTAGATGGTATCCCCAACGACATTCTGGATAAACTAGGAAGCCGTTGTCGTCAAATCGGCGTTGATAATTTGCTGCTGGTTCGAGAGTTGCGGCGTTTACTCGATCTGTTTTCAATTGCTCACATTCCAGTCATTCCCTACAAAGGGCCCGTGTTAGCCCAACAAATTTATGCACAAACCGCTCTCCGGAATTCCAGTGATTTGGATTTATTAGTCCAGCCGCAACATGTCGAGCAGGCAAGGCAAGTACTAATTGCTCATGGCTATGACCGTCAATGGTCCCTCAATGCTCAACAGGAAGAACAGCTTATTCAAACGTTTTACACATGTGAGTTTACCTATCCGCCTTGTCCCCGGATTTACCTGGAATTACATTGGGACATTTGCCATCAATACTCTACTTTTCGACGCAACCTAAACCCCTTTTGGCAGCGGTCACAAACAATTAACTTTCAAGGCAAGCAGACTCAAACCTTTACTCCGGAAGATTGGTTATTAATTCTGTGCATTCACGGCAGTAAGGACAATTGGAAGCGCTTGAAATGGCTGTGTGATTTGGAAGCGTTGCTTAGTACCTACCCGGATCTTGACTGGCGCGTAGTGATTAGTCGTGCTCAGGAACTAGGCTGGGAACAACCCTTAATCATTGGCTTAGCGCTAATTTCTCGTCTGTTAGATGTTGTAATTCCATCGTCTGTTGACTGTTTAATCAGCAATCTTCATACCCATCAAAAAACAATAACTTTTTTAGAAAGCCACCTATTCACTGAACCGGAAAAACGCCGAGCGCTGGAAGATTTTCCCCATTGGAATAGCAATCGCTTCTATCGCTGGCGGTATCTACTCAATAAGTTGGTTCCTCGCGAACCAGACTATGCCCTGATTGAGCTGCCCCAAGCGTTATTTTTTTTGTACTACGTTATTCGACCATTGCGCCTTTTAATCGAATACGGACTTAAAGAGAATCGGATGAGACGGATTCTCACATCTTTACTCAAGCAAAAAGCTTAAGCTTTACCCAAATAACGCTGGAGATGGGGAGAAAAAACCTCATAAATAAGTGTTAGAGGTTGACGATCATGCCAAAAAAGATAGTGTCGACCCCAGAACGGACCTCGCTCCCCAAATGCTTTGGCAAGAATCTCAGAATTTCCGTAGTATAGACCCTGCACGTCTCGATACAGCTCAGTGTGCAGCCGAGATAGGCTTTCCCAGATAGGTAATGATCGATTTTGCAGATATTGATCCACCTGCGACGCATTCCACCAAGACGCCGCATAGGCTAACCGCTGCCCAGAAGAGGTTCTTAGCCAAACCTGTCGACGCAAACGCGGTCCCTCAACTGCCTCAATAGCAGGGGGTGCACTATCGTGATCGCAACCAATATTAGACATATCAATTACATCGACTTCGGTCGGTTCGCCAGTCAGCAATTGCAAATGCCGCGTCGGGGAACCATCACCCAAAAGCAGCACCTGCCAAGTCGGGGAGAGCTGCGCATGGGGTAAGCCTGTTTTAACCATCGTTTCATCCCCCGTCCAAAGAGGATCAAGGGCAAACCAGGAAGCAGACTGGGTCCGTTTACGGGAGGGTAAAATTGCAGTCAAAGCCTTAACAATTCTTTACGTCCTTTCCCCATATTAGCCCAGTTAAGCTCGGAGCAGGGTTAGATGACGCCTTTGGAGCTGGGAATTCGACCAGCACGGCGAGGATCCACCGTGGTCGCCTGGCGTAAGGCACGGGCGAAAGCTTTGAAAGTAGCCTCAATAATGTGATGAGAGTTTATTCCGTCTAACTGACGAATATGCAAGGTGAGCTGGGCGTGATTGACAATGGCAACAAAAAATTCGCGCACCAGTTGCGTATCGTAGGTGCCCACTCGCTCGGTCGGAATATCCAAACCGTAGTTCAGATGGGGGCGTCCCGAAAAATCCAGGGCAACTTCAATAAGAGCCTCATCAAGCGGTGCCACAAAATGTCCAAACCGATGAATTCCTTTGCGATCGCCCAGGGCCTCATGCAGAACTTGCCCTAACGTAATGCCCACATCTTCATTGGTATGGTGATCGTCAATTTCGAGATCGCCGTCTGCGATCACAGTTAGATCAATGAGCCCATGAGAGGCAATCTGATTCAGCATGTGATCGAGAAATGGAATACCAGTTTGCGCATGACATTGACCAGTACCGTCAAGATCCACAGATACCTGAACATCGGTTTCTTTGGTGGTACGTCGCCGAGAAGCTTGACGAGCTACAGGGATATCGGTAGGACGAGGAGATTCGCTAACTTGCATGGGTAAACGCGGATTCAGGAAACGAGTACAAACTAACGGGGGTACTTAATTGTAGGTTTATGGCAGAAGACTGAGTCCGCCCCATGGGCCAAAGATGCGGCAATCGACTGCACTTCGTCCAGTCTAACGAGGGAGCCTCCCTTACCGAAAAAAAACTATCCCATCGCACAACTGGGGCTGCTACATCCCCATGATTTCGTAGCCCGCATCAACATAAAGAATTTGACCGGTAATCCCACTTGAAAGATCACTGCACAAGAACGCAGCCGTATTACCCACTTCTAATTGCGTAACTGTTCGTCGCAATGGTGCAATTTCTTCTACGTGATGAATCATATCCATAATGCCGCCTACGGCAGAGCTAGCAAGGGTGCGAATGGGTCCAGCAGAAATGCCATTCACGCGAACGCCTTGGGGACCGAGCTCAGAGGCCAAATAGCGAACGCTCATCTCCAATGCGGCTTTGGCAATCCCCATCAAATTGTAGTTAGGAATAACTTTGACACCGCCTAAATAGCTCAACGTCACCACGCTACCACCTTCCCGCAGCAATGGTTTGACAGTTTGAGTCATACGGCTCAGGGAGTATGCGCTAATATCGAGCGCCTTGCTAAAACCAGCTCGAGAGGTGGCACTAAAATCTCCGGTAAGGTCTTCTTTATCGGCAAACGCTAAGCAGTGAATCAAAATATCGATGTGGCCCCAGTGCTCGGCTACCTCAGCCCCAAGAGCATCAATTTGCTCATCACTCTGGACATCGCAAGGCAGAAAGAGTGACGGCGCTAAGGGTTCGACTAGGTCGCTAACCTTTTTCTTGAAACGCCCCTTGGGGTCCGGCAGATAGGTCACGCCTAAGTTAGCCCCGGCTTGATGAAGTTGTTGCGCAATCCCCCATGCAATAGAGCGATTATTGGCAATTCCTGTAACAAGGGCGTTTTTCCCGGATAAGTTCAGCATGTTTGTACGTCTTAACGATTGAGCCTGTCAGACT
>JBCDHF010000050.1:0-15467 GCA_038750375.1 Cyanobacteria bacterium P01_H01_bin.15 | reverse complement strand
GTCGGAGTTGAAGTCGATGTTACGGGTGGACTCCCCAAGATTGTCGTGGTGGGTTTGCCCGATGCCGCAGTCCAAGAGTCTCGGGAACGGGTCAAAGCGGCCATTAAAAACGCCGGATTTTCTTTTCCGCTCAAGCAGATTGTCATTAACCTCACCCCAGCCGATCTGCGTAAAGAAGGACCCAGTTTTGACCTCCCCATTAGCATGGGAATCCTGGCTGCGTCTGGAGTTGTCGTCCCAGATTTTTTCCTAGATCATTTGTTTTTGGGCGAAGTTTCTTTAGACGGGAGCTTGCGCGCGATCGCAGGCGTGTTACCCATTGCGGCCGCCGCTCAAAAACTGGGCATGACGGGATTAATTTTGCCTGCCGGAAACGCCAAAGAAGCCTCCGTTGTCAAAGGCTTGCGCGTATATGGCTTCAAACACATCAAAGAAGTCGCAGGGTTCCTGAACGATCCGGAGCTAGCCAAACCGATCATGCCGCCGACCTTTAAATCGGAAGTTTTTTTCAGCAATACAACCCCAGATCTAAAAGATGTCAAAGGGCAAAGTCACGGTCGCCGAGCCTTGGAAATCACGGCGGCGGGTGGTCATAACTTGATTTTTGTGGGGCCTCCCGGCAGCGGCAAAAGCATGTTAGCCAAGCGTTTACCAGGCATCTTACCGCCACTTACATTTGACGAAGCTCTCGAAGTATCCCAAATCCACTCCGTTGCGGGTCTCCTCCGCGACAAAGGATCACTCGTTTGCGATCGCCCGTTTCGCAGTCCCCACCATTCCGCGTCTGGACCCTCTTTAGTCGGTGGCGGCAGCTTTCCTCGACCAGGAGAAATTTCTCTGGCACATAGGGGCGTTCTTTTTCTTGATGAACTCACAGAGTTCCGTCGCAACGTGTTGGAGTTTTTACGGCAGCCCTTGGAAGATGGTGAAGTAACGATTTCCCGGACCAGACAATCGGTTTCCTTTCCGGCACAGTTCACCCTCATAGCCAGCACTAACCCTTGTCCCTGTGGCTATTACGGCGACCCCATTCAAGCCTGCACCTGTTCCGCCAGGGTCCGCCAAAACTATTGGGCGAAGCTCTCCGGACCCCTACTCGATCGCATCGATTTACAGGTCCTGGTCAATCGCCTAAAACCCGAAGAAATGACCCGTTTAAGCGGTGGAGAAGACTCTCAGTCTGTTCGGGGCCGCATAACAATTGCCCGCGAACGCGCCGCTCATCGATTAAAGAAAACAGAACTAAAAGCCAACGCCGAAATGGGTCCTGCTGAGTTGCGGCAATATTGTCAGCTGGATGATGCCAGTCGTAATTTACTGGAAGGGGCAATTCGGAAACTAGGGCTCTCCGCCCGCGCAACCGATCGCGTAATGAAAGTCTCACGAACCATTGCCGATCTCGCTGGAGCAAATAGTATTGGGGCGGCCCATGTTGCCGAAGCGATTCAATATCGAACCTTAGATCGCTTGCAATAGTAGATTCATTTACAGAAAGGTGAATAAAACCCACCTATAGATGCACTATCGATAGCAGAAAAATATAAGGGTTTTCACGAGAAATAATTATCCATTAGGATGTAGTATTCAAGTTACCAGAGCCTATTGATTTTATAATAAAGTATCTTCTCACTAAAGCTGAGGGCTCTTTCTTTGCTCGCAAGTGATGAGCGTACAAGTCAAAGGACTGGCTTACTAGCTTTCTTTAAATGTTCAAGTGTTTCAGCATCTCGTCAGCGCACAAGTAGGCACTGCAGTAGTAATAAGGAGGACCGTCGCAATATGCCAATTCTTTGGCGGTTTTTGCATGTTGCATAGCCCGTTCGCGTTGTCGTTGAAGATAGGCTTGCTGTCCGAGAAACAGATGTACATCAATGGTAGTCAACACATCTCCCCCTCTCTCGGCACTTTCGATAGCTAATATCGCAAGTTGACGACCTTGTTGAGCATCTCCTTGTGCTGCCGCTAATCGCGCTTGCTCCAACAGGATTTTACTTTCAAAATTGGTGCAATTAAGCTGCTCCCCCTGGGAACAGGCTTCAGAAAGATGAAATTCAGACGCCTCAAACTCACGGTTTAACAAGTATGTTGCCCCCAATAACCAATGAGCCTGCACAAAATTCTTCTCAATGGGGTAGGACTGAGCCGCATCTTCTTCCGCATATTCCAGTGCCCTTTTAGCCGCCGCCAGCGCAGCGAGATCCAGCCCTTTCGTGGATTGCGATCGCAGAGCGTTTTCTTGCCTAGAGAGGATGTAGATTTGGGTTTGAATGGCCGAAGACTGACATAAGCCATCTAGATTGCCACTCTGTTTCCAAAACTTTTGAGATTCACTCAAAGCTACTTGTGCCAAAGCCCAATCGGAAAAGTAGGCAAACAAGAGGGCCGAGTACGAATTAGCGATGGCTTCGTGGTAGAAATTATTGGATTTATGAGCCAGTTCAATGCCTTGGCGATAATGTTCTTCAGCTGCGGGAAGTCGACCACATCGCATTTCTTCTGTTGCTAAGCAGATGAGAGTGGGAGTTAACGTCTCATCATTAGTGAACGCTAAATTTACCGCGCCCTCTAAATACTTTAAGCTTTCAGCGGGCTGCTCAGTCGCGGAATAAGTATTGGCGAGAGTTGAAACCACCCACTGTTGCGCGACCGCATCAGTAAATCGCAGTACTGGATAGTATCGTGACGTTAAGAGCAACTCTAAGAGATTAATTCGTAAGTGATAAGCATCTAACTTGTAATAAAGCGGACGGTCTAAATACTTCCGAAACCATTGATAAGCCTTTTGCCATTCTTCAGCCAATACCAGATGCCTATAACAACTCAGTCCCGCTGCCAAATCATTTACATTTGTAATCTTGTCCGGAAACTGCACTGAAGCAAAGTAGTCAGCCAACTCTTGGTGAATCCTTACACGTTCTGACCTACCAAGAGTTGTATAAATGTGGGTTCGAACTAAACAGGAAACATCAATGAATTTCCGTTGAAGATCCCAGCCCAACCAACCGCGCTCTCGTAAATAACTTAAATCTTGCTCAAAAAAGATATTTTCTGCAGCGGAAGCCCTAAGATCTTCCCAAGATAGGGGCCCTAAATTACAGACGATACGTTCTAGATAGTCACGCTTACTTCGTCCGAGATTACTATACGCTGCCTGCAACAATTCATGATAATTTTGTTGTAGTTCGCGAGTCAATGGAAGCTGCAGACTCGCCTGAATTGACCGGGGAGAGACAAGATTATCCATCGCAAATCCGGCGAGCAGTTTCAGACTTAAAGGCTGTAGCGGGAAAAATTCACTAATCCTGCTCAAAATATGCTGATCGCTTTGAATGCCTCGTCGATGTAAATAAGTGATTGCCTCAGCCGTTGACCACAGCGGCAAGTTCATTTCTTGACAGCGAGGTAAAAGCTGTTGCTGATCTTCAAGGACATTGGGACGTAGGCGACCCAGCAATAATACCTTCCCACGTATTGATGAACGACTACCCAAACATTTCAGGAAGTATTCGGCCCACAGGTTGTTACAGGTTCGCGGTTCATCCCGACTTCGACACTCTACATATTCGGCTGCCAGGGACGCCCCTTGATAAGCTTTCAACAATCGCTCTATGCCGTCGAAGATAAGCAGGATTCCCGGTTTTTGTAAGCAGGTCAACAATTGTTCTACCTGCTGTTTTAGCTGGCGTGCGGGCTTAACGTCAAAATAGTTCAGAATCGAGAGCACACAGCTCTCAAATTCATGGGAGGGCTGACAAGAAAAATGCCACCAAACCACTCGCGTCCAGCGCTCAATCTCAACATCGTGGGTTAGCCAATGCCAAGCTAGAGCACTTTTCCCTGCGCCTTCTGACGATCGCAGCAAGAGTAAATTGTGCTCAACGTTTTCGTTTAACCAGTGGTTTAATGTGCGGCGAGCCGTGACCCGGCCAGTAAAGTTCTCAGCAAAAGAGTACGGCCAGTTAATTAGCCATGAGCCACTCCGAATTTCTTGGATGGAAGAGCGCTCTAGTTCGGTTAACAAGTGCTGCCAAGCGGCGTCTTGCTGATAAGGCTTACTCAGGTTAATGGTGGGAAATTCGGTCAAACTGTCTGGTCGCTGTAAGCCCGGTTCCTTTAAGAGCAAGATAAACTTTTGATGGGAATTGGCGATAACCTTGCTCTCGAGAAATAGAGCTTGAAAATCCCGCCATTCATGTTTGAGAAAATTTTCTGTCCATACAATCAGTGTTTTGCGACTCAAATGGGTCGCTCTCAACTGATTATGCAAAGGTTGCAAGCCGGATTTAAAGTCTCGAAAATCCACACAGACTTTAATCTCCCATGCTTCTAGTCGAGGTATAAAGACTTGCTTTACCCAGTCGCGGTCTTGTGCACTGTGAGCAATAAAAACGTCGTAGCTAAACTCGTTGGCCATTATTTATTTAACGACGCCATAAATAACTGTGGGCATGGGAAAAATGATAGGGGCTCGAATTCCGTACGCACAAATAAGGCTGACGGGCAATGAATCATGATGGTTTTTCAGCACTCTATCACCAGCTATCAAAATGAGAAGTGGCGTTTTTGACAAGTTGCTCTGGACCTTTGGCTTATTAATCTAGCGTACAAACTGACTTTCACTAACTGCCGCTTGAATAAAAATTAGTCCAATGTTTGTCCCTGAAAATATATTGCCCAAGCATCGATTTTGATCCCAGATTTTTCAGCATTGAGTCAAGGCAAAACTCGTTTGCAGAAGGAATTTTTACCCCTGAAATTTAGACCCCAGTGCGGAGCTCATGTCGTCAGTGCAGCTCGGTAAAGACGGTAGAATGCGCAAGCGCTATTGTCTCCATAGCGACCGCAGCTTTATAGCCGCCGACACCTTCGTAAGGGGGCGGCTGCATGCCAGGACGCTCTAGAATTAGGCAACTCAAAATCAGAAGTGTCCTAAACGCTCTGGCAAAAGCCATATAAGGGGGTGGTTGTGTGCCAGGACGCTTTAGAATTAGGCAACTCAGCATCATCACTGTCCTAAGCGATCTGGCGAAGGCTGCATTTCAAAGCAATTTTGATAACCATGAAGGGTACGACTCGACCTGCCATATTTGTACTAGCGTCTGCTTCGCCAGCCCGCCGAAAGTTATTGCAAATGGTGGGGATTAATCCAACAGTTTGTAAGAGCGATTTTGACGAATCTCAAGTGGAATTGTCTGTCGCTAGCGAGCTAGTCGAAACGTTAGCGCTCGCCAAGGCGCAGGTAGTTGAAAAGTACTATGGTCAAGCTTTGATTTTAGGCTGCGACTCTGTTTTGGAGTTTGAGGGCGAAATTCATGGCAAACCGGCATCTCCGGCCGAAGCGATCGCACGCTTAAAGTCAATGCGGGGCCGGATAGGTAAGCTTTATACGGGTCATGCGTTAATCGATCAGCCGCAAGACATGACGGTAGTTCAGCATGCCATCACGGAGGTTTATTTCACCTGGATGGAGAATGCTGTCATTGAGGAGTATGTAGCGACCGGAGAACCCCTTAACTGCGCGGGTAGTTTTGCGTTGGAAGGGAAAGGAGGAGTTTTCGTTGAAAAAATTGTGGGCTGCCACAGTAACGTTATCGGTTTAAGTTTGCCGCTGCTGCGGTCGATGCTACTGACTTTGAACTACGACGTGAGCGCTTTTTGGTAGACGGCTTCCCGCTCCAATGTTTTCCGATATAAATGCCGTGAATAATCAGTCCAGGGGCGCCGCCAGCTAAATAGCCGCTGAGGGTTCCTGCTAACCAGGCGACGCCTGCTGGGGTCTGTCCTTTTTCAAACTGCTGCCAGCCGGGAACAGCTATCGCAAGCCACTTCTTAACTTTAGTCATGGGTCTAACCTCCCCTCAGGACTGGTTTTATTATTCCCTGGGACGGCTGGGTATCGCGATAAGTTTTTTTGCGATCGCATTATCTCACCGCTATCGGGAACTTATCGTCTGCGCCAGATCGCTGAAGGCAATCCTGATATTGAGTTCCTAATTCCAAAGCGTTCTGGCACGCAGCCCTCACCTTACGAAGATAGCGGCTGCAATAATATCCGGACACTGACTGATCAGGCACTAGCCAAACTAGAGACCGAACTATTCCAATCAGAGTCCTCAGCAATAAAGACTTTTGACCGGGCGCTAAAGTAGGTAGGTTGATTTCTCTTCCCGACCGCAATGGCACAGTTACATAGTGCGTTTACATTGTTTCTGTCTTTGCTTGTCGAAGCTATGCCGTTTCTTCTGCTAGGGGTTGTCCTCTCCAGTGGTTTATTGGCGCTAGCTGAGGATCGACAGATTTTAGCCCGCTTTCCCAAAAATCCGCTTTTGGGTGCAGTTTTTGGCAGTTTTCTTGGCTTTTTATTTCCGGCTTGTGAATGTGGCAATGTGCCGGTAGCGCGTCGCCTCTTATTGCAGGGGGTTCCGTCGTCCGTAGCGATCGCGTTTTTGTTAGCCGCACCCACCTTGAATCCGATAGTGCTTTGGTCAACTTGGATTGCCTTTCGGCAGCAGCCCCAGATTGTGGTGCTGCGATTTGTTTTTTCCTTGATTGTGGCGGTTACCATTAGCGCTATTTTTAGTGTGCAAAAAAATACCCAGCCGTTGCTGCGTGAGCAACTCGCCAAGCGACTCAGCGTGAAACAACGATACGAAAAACCGTCCGCTCAATGGAGTGGCGGAGGCTTTAGTCGAACCCAAACCAGCCTGCCTTTAGTCAGTGCAGTAGCATTAAATCCTCAGGCGAGCGTAAATCAGCGGCTGTGGATTTTTCTCGAAAATGCGGCGCAGGAGTTACGGGATCTGGGGGCCATGTTGGTTTTGGGCTGCGCGATCGCAGCCGCAATTCAATCGTTTGTCCCACGGGACCTAATTTTGGGGTTAGGCCAGGGAACGCTTAGTTCCATTTTGGTGATGTTGTTGTTGGGGATGGTGGTGTCCATTTGCTCAACAGTAGACGCTTTCTTTGCCCTATCTTTTGCCGCGGTGTTTACCCCGTCATCTCTTTTGGGCTTTCTGGTGTTGGGACCGATTATCGACATCAAGAGTCTGGGATTACTACTCTCGGTTTTTCGTCCGCGAATAGTGGCTTACTTGCTCATCTTGTCTGTACAACTGGTTTTGCTACTCTGTTTAATCCATAGCTACTTTTTCTAAGGGTTTCGTTTCTGAGGTTTGTTCTCTAACGCTGGGTCCTAAATATTTACGAGATGGGTCGATATTCCTTTAGCACTTTAAAATTTAGCCGCAGTTGGTTGGAGCTTCTCGCACTTGGGCTGTGGGGAGCCTTACTGCTGAAATATTATTTCAGCGGTCAACTCTATTTACTGATTCATCCCAACTATTTTTTCTTGGTCTTAGGTGCAGGCATCTTGCTAACTGGGTTGGTTTTACTGCGAGGATTTTGGCTCCTACAGAGTAAAGGGAAAAGCGCTCCGGCTGCCGCTGAAAAGCATGTCAATATACTACCCACGATGCTAGCTAGCGCAATACTTTTGCTCAGTGCTGTCAGTGGCTTTCTCATTCCGCCGAAAGTATTGGCGTCTCAGGCCGCCTTGCAGCGAGGGGTAGCGGATACATTGCCGCTGACTAAGACCCAAGCAAGTAGTTTTCGCTCGACCCAAGCCCCCGAAGAGCGCACCCTCCTTGACTGGGTCCGCACCCTTAATGCCTATCCAGAGCCCGACGCGTACCTAGGTCAACGGGCTCAAGTGCAGGGGTTTGTCATTCATCCAGCCGAACTGGGGGATGACTATTTACTGCTCGCGCGGTTTATACTGACCTGTTGTGCGGTGGATGCTTATCCGGTCGCACTACCCATTAAGCTGCCCGAGTCGAGAGCAAACTATCCGGCAGATACCTGGCTGAAGATCAAGGCGGTTGCGATCGCAGAAAATTTACCCCGCCTCAATGAGCCGGGTACAGAACGACAATTGGTATTGGAAGCCACCGAGATTGAAGTCCTTCCCACTCCATCAGACCCTTACGCATTTAACGATTTATGATGAACCGCTGGCTGCAGAAAGAGCCTCTGGACCGGCTTTCCTTGTCTGCGATCGCAATTCTGACTGTTGTGATTGCGGGGCTGATGCTCACGGGTCAAGTTTGTGGCTCAAGCTGTCCTTTTTTGCGGGTTGCGCCTCGGGTCACCAGCTTTACCTGGGACCAACAGATCATTGGTGCGCAAGACACGGCGTTTATCTTGACCTTTGATCGGGCGATGGAGCGCCAGAGTGTAGAGGACAATCTAGTGATTGAGCCGCCCTTGCCCGGCAAGCTGAGCTGGTCAGGTCGGCGCCTCGCCTACACGTTGTTAGGAGTTGCGCCTTATGGTCAAAGCTATGAGCTGTCTCTGTCCAACGCTCAATCAGCCTACAGTGACTACACGCTCAAAAATTTCACGAGTCAATTCCGTACCCGAGACCGCGCTTTTGCTTACATTGGCAGCCAAGGAGATGAAGAAGGACGGCTGATGCTGTGGAACTTTACGCAGCAAAGTAATAAAGAGGGGTTTACCCCTCTCATTTTGACGCCGCCCAATCTTAATGTGGTGGATTTTGAATTTTATCCCGACGGCAACAAAATCCTCTTTTCTGCCGCACCACGAGGCAGTGATAACAGTTTTCAAGATCTCAAGATATTTAGCGTCAATATCCCCACCACGGGCGAGCGAACACCGAAGATTGAAGTCATTCTCGATAATCGCGCCTATCAAAACTACAATTTTGGGCTGTCACCCGATGGGAAAAGTTTGGTAGTGCAGCGAGTAAGTCGAGAAAATCCAGCTGAGTTTGGTTTATGGATCGTCAGAGATGCTCAGCCGCCCCAACCGCTTAATATTTCCGGCGGAGAGTTTGCCATTGCCCCGGATGGCAGTACTTTGGCTGTGGCGCAAGGGGAAGGGATTGCGCTGCTGCCGTTGGAACCGGACGCGGAGCCTTTGGATTTTCTGCCTAAATTTGGACGGTTATTGAACTTTTCTGCCGATGGGTCCGCCGCTGCTCTAATAGATTTTCATGCGGAAGATCCAGAACGCAGGTTCACCCGCTCTGTGGTTTACGCCAACAATCAAGGTATTACGCAAGAGTTGCTCAGTACCGATGGCTCGATTAAAGATTGTCAATTTAGTCCTCGCGGCACGCGGTTGTACTGTTTGATTACGGAGCTGATTGAGGGAGAGGATGTCTATCAAGAACAGCCCTTTTTCACGGCGATTGATTTAGAAACGGGAACCGTTACCCCGCTGCTGGCGTTACCTTTTCATCAGGACATCCAGATCAGCCTGGCTCCCGATGGGTTGGGAATTTTATTTGATCAAATTACAACCGGTCTAGTCAGTACGAATGAAAATGATGCCGTCACAGAATCGGGGGAACTAGTAACGGAAAGTTCGCTCTGGCTGCTGATTTTGCCCACCGCGGATGAACCCGATGCCCAACTTGAACAAATTCCCTTAGCGGGCTTTCACCCTGAGTGGCTACCTTAGATTTTTTGGACTGGGGCTTCACGATCGCAAATCAAAAATTCGGTTCAGAGGGAGGGTTAGAGTGAGGCGGGCGGTTAGTCGATAGCTAGGATCAGCGCTTTTTTCAGAACGGGAATATCTTATTGAACCCAATCCCACACAAGGTTCCAATCAATGCGGAAATACTCGTGAATCACTAAATTTCGGAAGCCAATAATTTGTGCCTAAGGAACGTTTGGGAAGCGATTCTTGCACTTGGTTGAAAGGGCTGATGCTTCTCCAATGAGTTGTAGGTGATACACCATCCAAACTTGAAGGAGTTCTTACTTTCTAAAGGCGTTTTGCCTTTGTTAGGAATACTATTCAATCGCGGCGATGGCGTTGAGGATGTCTTGCAATCGTTCGGGATCTCGTCTCATATAGGACTGGCTTCTTGCAAAACCCGTTCTCGCATTCTGTCGTTCAATCCCAATAAGGTCACAACATCGACTTTGCTTCCTAGTAAGTGTTCTAGGCCTTGGATGAGACTCACCGGAAACCAAGGACTGCGCTTAGCGGAGAGATAATCCGCTAAAAAATCAATATCGCGATCTGCCGTTGCGTCTCCTCGTGCGACCGAGCCAAATACTTGACTGTCAAATGCACCATGCCGAGCTGCGATCGCTAAACTCTCCTCTCGCTTTTCCTCAAGCAATTCTTTTTTGAGATTCAAACGCTCTGTCATCTTGAACGAACCCACTGATAGTTTCATATAATTAGCAAAATCCCAACAAAATTACAAAGTAATTACTTAAAGCAGCAAAGTAATTCCCGAGTGCCGAAAACCGAGTTTTGACGCCTGTCGCAACGTCCTCAAACCCGTCCCAAACCCTTATAAAATGGGTCCTTCTTTCGGTAGGAGGGTTGGGAGGTGAGTCCAACTTCGCAGCGCCCCACACAAGAAATCTACACCAAGATCACCAACGACGAGCCGCTGAGAGGACCCCCCTTAGTCCCTCCCAGGAGAGAAAATTAGCCACGCTGCAAATCCAGTCAAAATGAGCCCTCCGTGTGGACGGAGATGGCTCATTCAACCGCCCCCAACGACAACAGCGCCAACCGCTGCGCTGGCGTCAAACCCTTAGCCCCGGTAATCCGTGCCCCCTGACAAGGCCGCCCCAACACCAACACACACGCTCCCGTCACCACATCCCAAACGCGAACTGTTCCGTCATCGCTGCCGCTGGCAAGTTGTCTACCGTCCGGACTGTATTTCACCGACCAAACTGTGTTCTGATGACCCTGAAGCACCTGCTGACACTTCCCGCTTTCAAGCTGCCACAGCCGGATTGTGCTGTCATCACTGCCGCTGGCAAGCTGCTTCCCATCTGGACTATACGCCACCGACCAAACTGTACTCTGATGACCCCGGAGCACCTGCTGGCACTTCCCGCTGCCCACTTGCCACAGCCGAATCGTATTATCATCACTGCCGCTGGCGAGCTGGCGCCCGTCGGGACTGTAGACCACCGACCAAATCCTATCTCGATGACCCAGAAGCGTCTGCTGGCATACCCCATTCTTTGAGTCCCACAACCGGATTGTCTGATCTGAACTGCTGCTAGCAAGCTGTCTCCCGTCCGGACTGTACGCAACCGACCAAATTGTATCCTGATGACCATGGAACACCTGCTGGCATTCCCCATTCTCCAAGTCCCACAGCCGAATCGTATTATCATCACTGCCGCTGGCGAGCTGTCGCCCGTCGGGACTGTAGACCACCGACCAAATCCTATCTCGATGACCCTGGAGCACCTGCTGGCATTCCCCATTCCCCAAATCCCACAACCGGATGGTCTTGTCTGAGCTGCTGCTAGCCAGCTGGCTGTCATCCAAACTGTAGGCCACCGACCAAATAGTATTTTGATGGCCCTGAAGCGCCTGTTGGCAGTCTTCGCGCCCAACTTCCCACAGCCGGATTCTCTGATCCGAACTGCCACTAGCAAGCCTTCTCCCATCTAGGCTATACGCAACAGACCAAACCCTGTTCTGATGACCATGGAGAACTTGCTGACAGTCCCCACTCCCTAGCTCCCACAGCCGGATCTCCTGATCTGAGCTACCGCTGATAAGCTGGCTTCCGTCTGGACTGTACGCTACCGACACAATTCTATTGTGATGACCCTTGAGTGTCTGCTGGCAATCCCCACTCTCAACCGCCCAAATCCTGATCGTCTCGTCTGAGCTACAGCTAGCAAGCTGCCTCCCATCTGGACTGTACATTGCCGATAAAATCCTATTCTCATGACCCTGAAGGACTTGCTGACAGTCCCCACTCCCTAGTTCCCACAGGCGGATCGTCCTATCTGAGCTACCGCTAGCAAGCTGCCTCCCGTCGGGACTGTACGTCACTGACCTCACCCAATTTTTATGGCCCTGAAGTAGCTTGTGGCACTTGCCGCTGTCCACTTCCCACAGTCGGATCATATTATCATCACTGCCGCTAGCAAGCTGCTTCCCATCTGGACTATACGCTACCGACCTCACCGGATTCTGATGACCCGCTAGCACCTGCTTGCACTGCCCGCTGTCCACTTCCCACAGTCGGATCGTATTGTCATCACTGCCGCTAGCAAGCTGCTTCCCATCCGGACTGTATGCCACGGACCAAACCCTATTCTGGTGACCTTGAAGCATCTGTTTGCACTCCCCTTGGTCCAACTCCCACAGTCGGATTGTCTGGTCATCGCTGCTGCTGACAAGCTTTCTCCCATCTGGACTGTACGCGACCGACCTCACCGGATTCTGATGACCTTGAAGCTGTTGCAGTACTTGACCATCTTCGCTGCGCCAAATCCAAATGCTTCCGTTATTATGTCCGGTTGCAAAGGTTGCTCCATCGGGACTAAAGACAACACTATTTACACCAGAAAGACTCGGCTTCATGAACAAAGAATCCGTCAGGGTTGCACCAGTAAAAATAGTGCCAAAAGTCCACGCTTCACGAAAATCCGCTCCGATTAAGATACTTTCACTAAGATCAAGGTGCTGTAAACCTATGGAGTCCTTTTTCGCCAACAACGTCGCCGTATTTCCGCCCAACCGCCCAACCTCCTCCCGCGTCTTCCCACGAGTTGCCAACAGCACTTGTTGCAACTGCTGTGTACTGTCCGAATCGTGTCCCACCATCGGCACAATCAAATCCAACACCGCCTGCGCCCACGGCTTCTTTCCCAACGCTTCCCGCAAAATATCCCAGCTCTCTTGTGCAAACTCTCCCAACGGTGCAATCTGCTTTCTCCCATCCCCCGCTATCTCACAAGCAAAATAATCCGACCACCTGTAATTCCGCGGCGGTAAACTCTTATCAAAACAAGACTGCTCCCGCGCCACCGCCGTGAAATCATCCGCCAACACCCCCAAACTCGCTGCCAACTTATATGCCACAAAAAACTCCAACAGAGATCGGTGCGCAGGCTTATAATTCCCCTCATCATCCCGAGTAAAAATCGTCTGCCCCAGCATGTCGTAGCGCCAATGATCCAGCTCCCGCTCCTCTTCTACTACCCCCCCGAACAACTGCCGAATCCGATCGGGGATCTCCCGATAATTGATCGACATATCCTCTCGCGACAGCATCTCATAAGACATCTCACACAAGAAATATATCTTGTCTGCCAATGACGTAAACGTCCGCTCGTTCTTGATATCCCGATTCATCTTCTCCGTCACCGCATACAGATAAATTCGCGAAATATCGATGGGCTGCCCCTGCTCAATCTCCGGCAACGCCTCTAAAATCAGTTCACTCATCAACGGCCGCCGCGCCAACTCCCGCAACTGCCCATCCCCCAGCACTCGCTCCACTGCCGCCTCATCCGTCGCCCGCTTATTCAACACAGCCCGAATTTGGTCTTCAGTAAACGGCGCTAAATGCAACACCTCAAATGTGTCGGGGGCTCCCCCGACACATTTGACAACGACGACTGTAGCTCCGCATTCAACAGCTTGCGCCCCTCCTGCGCATCCGGAAAATGCTCTGTTCGACAAGTCAAAATCGCCTTTGCTCCCGGTACCACAACCCGCGCCAATTCCCAAAAATTATCAATCATCTTCTGGCGATCCACCCGATCCGCCATCTCATCAAACCCATCAAAAATCAGCAGCAGCTTCCCCATCCGATTAAGCTGCTCAAAAATTTCCGCCGTCAACCGAATGTTATGCTGACTAAAGAAAAACCCAGCTAACACATTCTTTAGATCCAGTGCTTTCGAATAATTTCGCAACTGAATCACCAACGGCAACCGCGGCCGCTCCCGCCCTGCCGTCTTCTTCTCTAAATACTCCTGCAACAACGTCCAGGCATAGTGCAACACCAACCAAGTCTTCCCCGCCCCAAACTCCCCCAAAATCGAAACATGCTGCTTCGACTCCTCATCCAACCAGCGATTGATATACCCTTCCGTCCACCCTTCCGACTCATCATAAGTCGCCATCCCCAACAACCGCTTCGTCGCGGGATCAAACTCCTTCTTCGTCGTCGCGATAGGCACATACAGCTCCGCAATCTCCTTCCGCCCAACTTCCTTCTGCAGCCATTCAATATAAGGCGTAAAATCCGCCTCTTCATCTATCAACTCATCCAGCGAAAAACAGAAAAACTGGTCCTTATACTTAGCATCCTCTTCCGCCAACTTCCGCACCGCCGGACTAATCAATCGCGCCGAAACCAACCACCCCTCATCTGCCTGCTGCGTCTCCACAGATGCCACCAAAGCCTGCAAATCCGCCAGCTCAACTTTCCCATCGACCCCACGCACCACAATCCGGTCAAACCCTCTCCGTTTCCGTGGCTCCCGAATTACCCATTCCACAAAGCTTTTATGCGACGCCTCATACTCCTCAAACGTGTATTTCCCCAAACACTCCAACCAAGAGCGCAACTGCACCCGAAACGGAGGAACCGCCGCTGTACTTATTTCCGTTTGCCCAGACGAATCTGTAGAGACCGGCATCTGCTCAAAGACAGCCCGAAAACTCTTTTTTGTGACCTTTTGCAGATTCCGGGAAATTCGCTTAAATAGAGCACTCCCCACATTCTTTACATGCCCTACATCTAGATGCTGCGAGTCCGAAATTGCCTGATAAGTCGCCCCGTCCCAACTCTCCCGAAAAATCGTTTTCTCCAATTCAGACAAACCCGTCGCCGTTTTTGCCTCTAACTCACGGTCACAAAACGCCAACGCCTCATCCAAATTCATAGAGCCTGACCAACCTGACTTTTCTGACCTCAATACTATGACAAACTACACTCCAATGTGACCCACAAACTTGACTTTTAAAACCTGACTAAAACTCCTGTCTTTACTGACTGACAGACCCTACGGGCTACTTGCAAGATTGAGTCATGTAAACCCATTCTAATCAAGAGACACTCATGTTGAAGCCCAACAAAATCAAAAAATACAAACTGATTATTCTGATCAAACGAATCATCATGCTCGAATCATTCTTCAGCGGCATCTTCCGCGTCGGTCAATTGCTCTACCAATTGCTGATCTTCTTCCTCATGTTCTAAAGGCTTGAGTTTTGCGATCGTCTTTCAATCCCAAATTTATCCCAAAGGCGATCGCTACAATAAAACGCAACATTGAGCTTCCCCCATCATGATCACAGTGCTAGATCTCTCTCCCTTAATTGATTTGACTCGGGAGGCATTTTGGGAACTGTGCCAAGCGAATCCTGACGCATCGTTAGAGCGCTCACCAGCAGGAGAACTCATTGTCATGTCCCCCGTTGGTGGAGAAAGTGGTCGGAAAGAATTGGAACTGGGTGCCGACCTCGTAATTTGGAATCGCACAACAGAACTCGGTGTCGTGTTTAGTTCCTCAACCTTGTTTAGTTTGCCCGGTGGTGGAGAGCGCTCTCCTGATGTCGCCTGGGTTGAACTCTCACGATGGAAGGCTTTAACATCAGAACAACCCCGTAAATTTCCGCCTTTATGCCCGGACTTCATCATCGAATTG
>JBCDHF010000049.1:0-15590 GCA_038750375.1 Cyanobacteria bacterium P01_H01_bin.15 | reverse complement strand
CTTTGGTTTCCGCTGAAATCAATTTCTGCTGGGGATTTGCGACAAATTGGCGCCCGCATTCTGTACATATGTGGTTCTGCTTGCGATTGTGAATGAAACCATTTTTGACGATTTTGCTGGAATGGCAGCGAGGGCATTTGAGTTTTGCCATGGGAGCTTCTGGTTTGTCCTTTTTTTCCCTATCCTTACATCTCTAGGACTACCAGGTTACTAATCCAGTATCTGAAATTTGGAGATGTACCTGTTCCTGCCCGTTCATCCCTTAATTAAGCAACGCCAGGTTTCGGATTCTTTCGGGTCTCTATCGCAATCGATGTCGAGGTTTTGGGCGACGGCTTAATCTGATCGCTGCCACCTACAATCTTCTTCGTTATTTACCCTTATTAGATTCCTGCAAGAGGCCTAATGTATTTCGACGAACTTAAGCTTCAGATTCAGGAGGGATCCATAGTTTGTTATTTCCTGTCATCCTCGCTGTTTCGTCAAAAGATCCTGCGCTCGTTTAAGACTAGACCTGGAGACAGGAGATGCTAAATGCTTTGTCCTCACAAGCGCAGCAACGTACATTTCAGCAAGTTAAGTCAGGTAAATTGCCTTTAAAGAAAAGACCGCTGTAGAGAGTCAGTGGTGACAAATCATTTTGACGATTTTGAGGGAGATTTCAAGATATTTTATTCTGTCTTAACAAAAAACTTCAGGATCAATACGGCAGAATGTACAAGTGCAGAAATTAATATAAAACCGCCATGCAAATCTTAATTGTTGAAGACGACAGTGAAATCGCTCAGCTACTCGCAGAAACCTTGCGGCGGGAAGGGTTTAGCTGTGAAACAGCGGTGGATGGAGAAGCCGGGCTCGTAAAATGGGAAGAACGACAGCCCGATCTGGTTATTTTGGATTTGATGCTGCCCAAGCTTGATGGGCTAGAGGTGTGCACTCGGATTCGTCAAACTCAAGCTGTTAAAGACCCCTACATCATGATGCTGACCGCGCGTGGGGAAGAAATCGATCGCGTCATTGGGCTTTCCACCGGCGCAGACGACTATTTAGTCAAACCCTTTAGTCCTCGAGAAGTGGTCGCGCGAGTACGGGCCCTCTTGCGTCGTAGCTTACGCCATGACTCCCAGGAATCTGCGAATGTGGTTCAAAGCCAGCATTTCCGGATTGATGCCGAGCGTCATGTGGTCGAGCGTTTATGCGAAGAACCCGAAAACCTGGACTTAACTGCCCTCGAATTCAATTTATTTACAACTTTTGTCGCGAATCCCGGTCGCGTCTGGAGCCGTACTCAGCTTATTGACAAATTGTGGGGCGGTGATTTCTTCGGTGATGAACGCGTGGTTGACACCCATATTCGCCGCTTGCGGAAAAAAGTAGAACCGGACCCTGCTCACCCCAACTTGATCCAAACTGTTGGTGGCGCTGGATACAAATTTGAGGACGAAACTCCTTAGCCAGAAGTTGATTTGTCCTATTCGCCAAGCGGCGAATAGGACAAAATTTTCCGGTTATTCAGCTCCAACCTTGATTTCTGTCCTAACTTTGCTTGCCGAAGTAAGATAGTCTTCGTCAGAATGCTCCGGCTCTAAACAATTATGAGTCGCCATTTTATGTGCGTTGTGGCGGGCAATTTTCCTTTTGCAAAAGAGACGATTGCGACGATATTCAGCGCTAATTTTTCAGTGTATCTTGCTCGGACATGGCAAAACTCAATCTTCGCTCCCGTCTGTTTCTCTCACATCTGACGGTTATGTTAGTCGCGTTGGGCAGCTTTTTAGTCATTGCCAAACTCGCTGCACGACCCCTGTTTGCGGTAAGACTCGATGAATTGGCAAGGCAGGGGGGCGTCACAGTGGAAGGAGGACAGACGATCATCATTAGGGACTTTGAAGCGGCTTGGAACGTCAGCACTTGGTGGTCGACAGTCTTTGGGGTACTGGCTGCAGGTGGTATGAGCTATTGGGCTTCCCGAAGAATTGTCGGACCCTTAACGGAAATTCAACGCATTACTCGTCGATTTGCCGCTGGTCAACTTTCCGCTCGTGTTCCGGAAACGATCATTCCTGAATTGAATCAACTCGCCCTCAGCTTTAACCGAATGGCTGCCAATCTAGAGGATGTCGAACAGCAACGACGAGAGTTGGTTAGTGACATGACCCACGAGCTGAGAACCCCGCTCACGGTGGTTCGGGGATATTTAGAAGAACTTGCGATCGACGCGATTGAACCCTCCCCGGATCTTTACCGGCGCTTAATCAATGAAACCCGTCGGTTGGAACGCCTCACGAACGATCTACAAGAACTGTCCAAAGCAGAAGCTGGACATCTCCCGATAAAACTTCAAACTCTGGAACTCTCTTCGTTTCTGCCTCCACTGGTAGAACGGTTCAGTGAACAACTCTTAGATGACGGTCCCCATTTGTCCTTAAAGCTGAACAATTCTGTACCCGCGGTTTTGGCAGATCGTGATCGCACCGAACAAATTATGGTGAACCTGATTGGCAATGCCATTCGTTACACCGAGACGGGTGAGATTAAAGTCCGAGCCTGGTCCGCTGGAGGACAGGTCTGGATTACCGTATCCGATACAGGTATTGGTATTGCCGCCGAAGACCTAGAGCGCGTGTTCGAGCGATTTTGGCGAGCCGATCCGTCGCGATCACGCAATTCTGGTGGCACGGGTATCGGTCTAGCGATTACCAAACGACTCGTCGAGCTACAAAATGGTCACATTACGGTCGAAAGTACTTTAGGGGTCGGCAGCACGTTTAGTTTTTCCTTGAATGTTGCTTAGATTAAGCTGACTGGAGCCTTTAAAGGGGCCGATAAACTCGATAGTCAATTTCGGGGAAAATATTGTCGAGTTTATTAACTTTTTCGATCCAACCTGCATCAATCTGCCCAGACTTTATATCTTCGTATAGCTTGTTGAAGCGTAAAACGTGAGCCTTTGTTCGCCGCTCAGCATAAGGCACCATCGTTCCAGTGCGCATAATAAATGCCCAGTCAGAAGATTGCGCTAGGAGCAATTCCCTGGCCGCCTGATTCAACGCATGCTCAGTGAGCTCATCTTCAGCTTCAATTCGAGACACCTCAATCATGCGCTCTGCCGCTTTGTGAAGATGTGGATAAATCCAGACGTTAGTCTGATTGAGCCAATATTCGTGAAACCCCTTGTAGCCCCAACTGGACTGGGAGGGTTGACATACTTGCTGGGTTGGGTGAGCCCGCAAATAATCGGCCAAGTGCGTCATGGTGTAAGTATTTTGGTCGTACCAAGACTTGCGGAACAAATAGTCAATGAACCAGGGACCTTCGTACCACCAGTGACCAAAAAGCTCCGCATCATAGGGAGAAACGACAATTGGCTGGCGCTGCATTAAGCCGCTCAAGTAATTAACTTGCTGCTCCCGGTTATACATAAAATTAGCGGCATGCTCAGCCGCCTTCTCACGCGCCCAATAAGGATCGTAAAGCGCTTTTTCACTTAATCCGCCATCACGACTGGTGATGCGATGGTATTTGATGCCGATATTTTTGCGCTGCCCATTGGGCATGATGTAGTCTTTGATGTATTCGTAATCCGCTTCCCAGCCAATATCTTTATAAAATTCTCGGTAAACGGGATCGCCTGGATAGCCGACTTGGGAGGACCAGACTTGCTGTGAAGATTCATGATCTCGCCCAAACGCAGCAACCCCCGTTTCACAAAAGATCGGGGAATAGACGCCATAACGGGGACGAGGACGGGCGTAGAGCAGCCCGTGTCCATCCATGATGAAATAGCGCAAGCCTGCATCCGCGAGCATCCGCTCCACCCCTTCATAGTAGGCACATTCCGGTAACCAAATGCCCTTGGGCCTCTGTCCAAAAGCCGTCTCGTAATGTTGGCATGCAACCTCTAATTGGGCCCAGACCGCTTCCGGATAGGTCTTCATTAACGGCAAATAACCGTGGGTGGCGCCGCAAGTAATAATTTCGAGATTATTGCTTTCAAAGAATTTCCGAAAACCTTTGACCAGATCTCGGTCGTAGCTTTCCCAAGTGATGCGAACTCGATTAAATTCTTCGGCGTAGTATTCGGCTAAATAACGAATATGCCCATTAAACTGATTGTGCTCGATTTCCTTTTCGAGTAGCTCTTCCAGTTTGCTGAGATGCGCATCGTACCGATCTTGCAGCAGAGGGTCTTGGAGCATGGACACCAAGGGAGGCGTCATACTCATGGTCAACTTAAAATCAATCCCGTCTCGTTTAAGCCCCTCAAACATTTGGAGCAGAGGCACATAGGTTTCTGTAATTGCTTCAAATAACCATTCTTCTTCTAAAACGAAGTCACTCTCAGGATGCCGTACAAATGGCAAATGAGCGTGCAGAACTAAGGCTACATAACCAGTTGTCATAATAAATTTTCTCTACTCTCCGGAAGGTCAAGGCGGTATGCGTGCCTGAGACTCACAGAATTTTACACTAAATTAAGATTTCCTCTGGTAAATCACTTGAGGCTCTTTTCTGCGACATTTTTAGACTTCTTCAGTCGAAGAGCACGCCCTCATACGGTCATCATTGCAAGTCGTTTGCGGGAATCGCTTGCGGGTAAGCAAAATGGCTTTAGCTGAGGTGTTTGTGGTTTAGTGGGCTCTATCCAAAAACTAAAGCAAATATTAAGATGGGGGGCAGAGTAATCACCCCTAGTGATTCGCTCTACAGACGCTGTTGCCCTCTAGGACGGGTTTTTTTGATTATCTGTTCGTTGCTACGTACTGATTGCTCGTGTAATGTCTCGGTCTCTTCCCCTACGACTTCTTATATTTATTGACGATCGCTCAAGTTCACGAGAAATTTGCCGACAGGTGCAAACGTTTATTGAGTCGGAAACTGACGGTAATTTTGAGATGCAAGTCTACCAAATTGCCAATCAACCCCATTTGGTTGAGCATTACCGATTGGTCGCGACTCCGGCGCTAGTGAAAGTTTTTCCTGAGCCTCAGCAAACTTTGGCGGGCAGTGATTTATTGGAGCAATTAAAGAAGCTTTGGCCTCAGTGGTGGTCTTTCTCGAGAGAACCCAAGGAGGCAGAACTGGTCCCGTCTGTTACAGAAGTTCAGGATGATTCTTTTACCGCATCGTCGGAGCGAATGCGTCTATCCGATGAAATTTTTAAGCTCAAACGCGAAAAGCAAGAATTAAAGGAGCAACTGCAATTTAAGGACCAAATCCTGGAAATGCTAGCGCATGATTTACGGAGTCCTCTGACCGCAGCCTCAATTGCGATGGAGACCTTAAAAATCACGGAGAAACAAAAGTTTGAGCAACTGGTGTTACGAGAGCAGCTTTTCTCTCAGGCTCATAAGCAGTTTCGCAGTATGAACTGGATGATCGAAACATTGTTGGAAGCCTCTAAAAATGTGGGCAAGGAGCTCTTTATTGAGCCTCGTAAGATTGATTTACAGCAGCTATGTGAAGATATTTTTCCTCAGTTTGAAAAACGTTTTCAGGATAAGGAGCAGCGGTTTATTCAAGATATCCCTAAGGATTTACCACCGGTCTTTGGGGATTATGAGCTGATTCGTCAGGTTCTGATCAATTTGCTGGATAATGCTTGCAAATACACCCAGGTTGGCGGAGAGATTACGATTTCAATGCTGCATCGTACTAGTCAAAAAATTGAGACGAGTATCTGTGATAACGGGCCGGGTATTCCGCTGGCCAAACAAGAGCGCATTTTTGAGGGCCGTTTTCGTTTGGAGCGAGATAAGGCTGAAGATGGCTACGGGTTAGGTCTCGCTTTGTGCCGCAAGATTATTCGTGCCCATTATGGTCAAATCTCGGTGGACAGTACTCTGGGAAAAGGCTGCTGCTTTAATTTCTTTTTACCGGTTTATCGCTAGGCTGCCTCTAGTGTGCTGAATGGCGGTAAGTTTCTATAAAAACTGAGACAGGGCGGCGAGTCGAGTTTGGGGATTGTAGCCAGCTTCTTGAAAAGCTTGGAGCGCGTTTGGTTTAGCCAACGGCACCAGGCTATTGGCCCGTAGTCGCTGAGTGGCAATGGCCTGCGCGGTTTGAAAATTGCACGGAAATTGTTCCTGGGCACCAACGAGATAGACAATTACGGGTTTACTAAATCCCGTCTTGAGATAATGGGCTGCCTCGACCTCTGCAATTTCAGTTGAAATACCCGCTAAAACTATTTTTTCGGTAATGGGCTCGTCTTGTAGGCGCTGGAGCCAGGAGACATAGTTGCTGCCTAAAATGCCTTCATCGCCTAACGCGATCGCAACTGAGATGCCATGACTTTGTTGTACGAGATATTTCGCTACGCGATCGCAGAGGGCCGGAGAGCGACCTAAAATCGCGATGTTGCCGGGTAGGTAGCAGACCGGATCTTTAGGACCGAACCAGGCGCGTCCGGGTATAATCAATCCCCCGCCCGGGCCCAGAACTGTCGCCTTTGACCTCTCGGCTATCGCCAGTAACTGAACCATATCGAGGGGGGGAACGCCCGTGGTGATAATGATTAATTCCTGAATACCGTTGCTTAAGCACTCTTGAGCGGCATCTAAAATCTGCAGCGGCTCACACGCCAAAACGGCAATCTCTATTGGCCCTTGTTCTGTGATCGCTTGACTTACCAATTCATAAACCGGTAGCGCTGTTGACTGGGGCGAACAGGACAAAGCGATGCGCCCATTGCCATTAGAGGAGGGATGAATAGAGTGGAGCGCAATACAGGCTTTGTAAGGAGTCCCATCCAGGGCGTTAGGGTCTCCGTAGAGCAGAGCAGAGCGTTGACGTAGTGGAGACATGAACAGTAGGAGCGGTGGCCCCTAACCCGCTAAGATGAGGGGTCGTGAATTTAAGAGAATTGGGCGTTCTTTATTATGGCTCAGCAATATCAGCTAACTTTGCTGCCCGGTGATGGTATCGGTCCTGAAATTATGTCCGTTGCGATCGCAGTTTTGGATACGATTGGACCGCAACATGATCTCAAATTTGAGTATATGGAAGCGCTCATCGGCGGTGCCGCCATTGATGCGACCGGCTCTCCTTTGCCAGATGCGACTTTAGCGAGCTGTCGTCAGAGTGATGCGGTATTGTTGGCCGCTATTGGCGGCTATAAGTGGGACGCTCTGCCCCGAGCCCAACGACCTGAAACCGGTTTGTTGGCGATGCGGGCTGGTTTAGGACTCTTTGCCAATCTGCGTCCTGCAACGATTGTTCCTCAATTAATCGATGCGTCAACCCTCAAAAAAGAAGTCGTTGAAGGCGTTGACATAATGGTGGTCCGCGAATTGACTGGCGGGGTGTATTTTGGTCAGCCCAAAGGTATTTTCAGCACAGAGACCGGAGAGCGGCGGGGCGTTAACACGATGGCCTATACGGTTGAAGAAATTGACCGGATTGCTCACCTTGGATTTCAGACCGCCCAGCGTCGTCGGGGTCAGCTTTGCTCCGTAGATAAAGCAAATGTCTTGGATGTGTCTCAACTGTGGCGCGATCGCGTAATCGCTATTTCCGCAGAGTACCCTGACGTGGAACTGAGCCACCTATACGTAGATAATGCGGCTATGCAGCTTGTCCGCAACCCGAAACAATTTGACACGATTGTGACCGGGAATTTATTTGGCGATATTTTGTCCGATGCGGCAGCGATGCTGACTGGCAGTATTGGGATGCTGCCCTCGGCTAGTTTAGGGTCGGAGGGACCGGGTGTATTTGAGCCCGTTCACGGATCTGCTCCGGATATTGCGGGTCAGGATAAGGCTAATCCCCTGGCGATGGTGTTGAGTGTTGCCATGATGCTAAGACATGGATTAGACGAGCCGGCCGCTGCTACTCAAATCGAAGCAGCGGTTCTGTCGGTGTTGGAGCAGGGCGTTCGAACCGGAGATATTCTGTCGCCAGAGATGAAACTGGTTGGTTGCCAAGAAATGGGAGAAACCTTGCTGGGAATTCTGCGGTCATAAAAATCCACGAGCGACAGGTGGCTTTGCGCAGCTTGGCTCGAAATCGAAGAAGATCTAACAGTTATGTGGAGATAGGCCTGTGGCGTACCTCATTGAATCGTCCGTTGAAGAGCAGCTAACCTCAGAAACCGAGCTGAATGCTGACCCCAATTTATTGGATGCTGCCCAAAAAATTTACGAGACTTATTGTCAGTTGCAGCACAGAACTGTAAAACAACCTACCGGGATTGCAATTGACCCCGAAACCCAGCGTGGTCAATTGGTTTTTCGGCGTCGGCCGATTCTGCTCCCAGGTGAGCGTTTTGTTACGTTTGCCGAATTAGGAGATGCTGCATAATTAGCGAATTTCTGATTGACTTTACGACTTGATCGATTGCTGTCAAGCCTGGAGAGAAAGAGAAACGGCGGAGTTGGGTGTAATTGTTTGCATCGGGTTCGCTGTTTTGGCGCCTAGGGTAACTATCAAGTCGTATTAAGGTTTTACTCACGTCCACGTCGATGGTTGATGGAGATTTGTCTCAAACAACTACTCGACATCTTAAAGGGTGTGGCTACAGTTGATCCTTTCCCTTTGGTTGATTAACTTTTAATTAATTTGAGAGCGCATTACTTGTTGCCACAGGGCTGCGGCTTGAGTACTGCTCCCGTTAGTGGGTGAGCTATCGTCATTTCCGAGCCAAATGCCCGTGACCAACTGACGGCTAGGCGATCCTCCAATAAACCAGAGATCGACGCCATTATCGGTCGTCCCGGTTTTTCCGCCTTCATCTAAACCCAACGCAGCGCTGGTCCCGGTGCCGCCACGAACGACTCCTTGCAAGAGCTGCAACATCGTGCGACTGATTGCTTCAGATAAGACCTGTTCTCCCCCTAAGCGATGCTCGTAAATCACCCGGCAGGACTGAATTGTGTTGGCCTCTGTGCAATCGCCACCATCTCGAACTCGCTTAATTAAATGGGGCGATTCCCAGACGCCTTGATTAAAAAGCGCACCATAAGCTCCTGTCATTTCCAGGACTGAAACTTCACTTTGCCCGATGGCTAATCCCGGGACTTCCGCCAGCTCTGATTGCACCCCCAACTCTTTTGCGATCGCAGAGACTTTTTTGAGACCGGCTTCTTTCGCTAAACGTAAGGCCACCGCATTTTCTGAACGAGCGAACCCTTGATACATATCGACCGACCCTTCGCTGCGCTCACAGGCCTTGTAGTTAACGCCGCCCCAGCTTAAGCCCTCACAAGAAATACTACGTTGGGGTGAGAGCCCTTGGACCAAAGCTGCCGCAAAAACAAAGGCTTTGAACGTAGAGCCCGGCTGGCGACGCGCTTGGGTCGCCCGATTGTATTGACTTTGAGCAAAATCAACGCCACCAACAAGGGCTAGCACTTCCCCGGTTTGCGGATTTAGGCTGACAATGGCGCCTTGATCAAACTGATACTGGCTTCCCGCAGTAGCGACCCAGTTTTTGAGTAACTTTTCGGCTGCTTGTTGACGGGAGAGGTCGAGGGCGGTCTCGATGATGAAGTTGCCTTCGGCCGCCAGGTCATCGCCTAAAAGCTGACTTAATTCTCCAAAGACCGCCGTAAAAAAGTACGGTGCTTGAATTTGGGACAGTACTCTTTTGGCTTTCGGACTGACTTCGATGCGCGATCGCCGGGCACGATTGGCTTCTTCACCACTAATAAATCCCATCAAGGCCATGCGTTCTAAAATCCGGTTGCGCAGACCCACGGATGTTTCATAGTCTTGGACCGGATTGAAACTATTGGGTGCCGGAAGCATGGCCACTAACGTTGCAGCTTCTGAGAGATCGAGATCAGCGGCTGATTTATCAAAGTAGAACTGGGCTGCGTCTTCGAATCCGTGATTGCCACCACCGAGGTAAACCCGATTGATATAAGTCAGCAGAATGTCGTTTTTACTGTAGAGAAGCTCCAACTTGAGGGCCACAATCGCTTCTCGCAATTTTCGAGCCAACGTGTTTTCTCGTCCGACTTCCGTGAATAGACTTCGCGCTAACTGCTGGGTTAGGGTGCTCGCGCCTTGCCGTTCACCGGAATCGCCTAAGTTAATGGTGACCGCCCGCAAAACCCCAATCGGGTCCACGCCGGGATGCCAGTAAAAGCGACTATCTTCAGAGGCAATGACGGCGTTGGGTAAATAGGGCGAAAAGTCGGACAGTCGCTTTAATTCTCGATGTGGACGATCGGATTGTGGATTGAGAGGGGTTTTGTCATCCCCCGCATAAACAACAACCGGCCCGGAAATGCCGGTAGGAAGCGGTCTGACCGGGACCTTCTGCCATTGCAAAATCAATGCAGCGATAAACAGTAAGCCCACGAGACCTGTTGCTGATAACAGCCAGCGCAACAACAACATCCAAACGGGAGCCGGGTTGCGATAGTGAACCTGGACTGCATCTTTGAGTTGTGGCGGTCCTAAGGTAAGGCGATCGCCATGGCGTAAATCGATAATGTTGTAGCGACGATCCCCCGCATAAATCCCATTCGTAGAGTCTTTATCGCGAATTCGAAAGGAGCAACGGTTTTCGGGGTCGCGCTCAATGACGCAATGAACTTGGCTAACAATATCGCTTCGCACCAGAATATTGCATTGACGGGAGCTGCGTCCGAGGGTGTAATAGTCTCCTGCAAGCGGAAAGGTTTCCCACCTGCGGGAACGCGCTGAGCGAATTCTTATTTCTGCGACCCTGGCACCAGGCCGAAAAGAAGATTGAAAATCAAACTGCGATCGCACAGTGGAGACCGTCTGACTAAGCATCTGGGATAGCGGTGGCCCCGATGACTCTGAAAACGCTTTTTTTCCCATAGCTAAACCCTGTCGAGCGCGCTTCTTAGTCTAGCTTGACCATTCAGATTGCTTGGGAGATCCGTTGTGTGTTAGTTGCCCGAACCGGAACTTCCTTCCAGTTCATCGATGGCTTGCTGATTCCGTTGAGTCCCCTTTTCGAGAGCGTCATTAAGGTTGTCTCGATACTGCTCAACGACTGCCGGCTCTCCATTTTGGATAGATTCAGTCGTTGCAGAGTCTGTCCCCAAGTAATTTTGGGCAATCCAAGCGCTTCCACCAATGACAATCACGGCACTAATCAAAAGACGAATCATGGCTCTACTCCGCAGTTAAATCAAGGATCTATCTTTAGAGTAAAAGACCATGCCTGAATAAGGTATTGAATTTACAGCCGGGATAGAGACGAACAAAAAAACCTTGCTAGAGCGAAGATTTTCGCAATTACTACTTATGTAAAGGATCAGCCGCCTGCCAGAAGGCTCTTAAATTAAGCGACTCAAAATTCAAGATGTTCTAAGCGGTCTGGCGAAAACGACAAAAACAGAGGCGAAATTTCGGGGAAATGGACTAGTTCACCCTTTCCTGGGTGTTTGTACTGGACTGCGCAACGACTTTGGGTTGCACATAAACAACAATGCCAGGTATGAGTTTATTCTCTTGCTGCTCAACTGTGGCCCGAGTTCCGGAAATGAAGTAATTCTGTCCAATCTCGGTCAGTGATGGCCATAACAAATCTTGGGAGGGTTCTTCGCTCACAGTCGGAGCCACAAGGAGAACTTTATCTTCACGGACGGTTTTAATTACGTAGTCTCTTGATGCTACGAGTTGACTTGGCTCTTCGGGTGCAGCGTCAGCCCAAGCCAGAGATTCAGTGAGATTAATCGTTAGCCACAGTCCAGGTATGAGAAGCAAAGAAGTCAAAAACGGGAGTAAGTTCATTAGTCATAGGAAAAGTTCACGGCAAAATAAGAGCGCAGGTGTGTGTGCAATGCGCTGGATGGAATTTCTCGAAGCGAGTTTCCAGAAAAAGTTTCAATCCTTAACTCAATTCTATAGCGATAAGCGTCAATCTTTAGTAAATGTTTCGTGATTTAACGCGAATAAAAATTACGTTCTGAGAACAAGATGGGGCGTCTCAGTCCCAGGAAAACCAGTAACTCTGACCGAGGTAACGTTTTTTGATGACTTAAACTTTGTATATTTAAGTACAGTCAAGAAATAAGATTTGATTGTGTTGTCTAGGACTCTATTCGGAGAGTCCCTGAAGGGATATTATTAATGACTATTGAAAAAATATTGAGTTGTTTGAACTATAGCGGGTTGCGTTTTCGCTTAAGTTGAAATTGCTCTAGTGGGTTGCGTTGCAGGAGATGGGTGGGCTGGCAGGCTGCCGAGTCCCAAAATGGATTAACCAGTAAGTTAGGCGCTCCAGGATGGGCTCTTTAGTGAGATCGCTCAAACGCCCGAACCCACCAACATTACCCGCATTGATTTCGCTAAGTCGCCAACTGCCATCGTTATCCATTAAAAAGTCATAGCCCAAAGTATGCAGCTCTCGCTGTTGATAGGCGGATACTGTATTTGCGATCGCAAGCTCTTCTTGTTTAGTAATGCGAGCGTGTATGCAATCCCCATCGCCACTCACATTATTGACCCAATGACCACTGCGAGAACGCCGCAAGAGGCTGCCGTATATTTCACCATCCACCACAATGATTCGCTTGTCGCCAGCTTGAGTGCGGGGAAGATAGCGAAAAAACTGAATCGGTTGGTCGGTATTTTGCTGGAGATAACCCATGACGGCTTGGAAGGTCAGGAACGCGCAATGCCCCTGAAAGAAGTTATCTACTTGAAATAGATTGTTCTGGCGCCAGATTTTAAAGACGCCCCGTCCGCCGCAGCTATTCGCCCGCTTGGCAATAATAGTTTTAAATTCATTTTGAAAAGTCATCCCTTCCCGCCAATTGTCAGTTGCGATCGCATCGGGTATGAACCTGTTGGCAACCGTAAGGAAAAAATGGGGTGAAATTTGCTCAATTTTTCGCGACGGTCGATTCACGAAGCGCGTGTACTGTTCCCAAGAGACTAGTTTTTGCAGGTAGCCAGCCGGAAATGGTTTCAGCGTGCGGCAAAACACCAAATCCAGTTCGCTGAGCGCCAGTAACTGCGGAGGACGCTCATTAAGCGATAAAAATTGCCCATGATTGAGCGGTTTAGAAACCTGGATGGCGGCAATGTGTGCCCAACGCTCGGCAAATACACCGCTTACCGGTAAATGGTAAATCTCAATGTTGGGGTGCCCCGCGACATAACGATAGAACCGAGCCACGTCTGCCGCTTCGTTGGGGTAGCTAGTTGGGTCACATATACAGAGAAGCTTCATCAGGATTCACGTTTAGGTTGCAGTGGCAGTGCTTTCGCCTCGGACAGCTATTTCTTCGACTGCTAGCGCTCTTTTGTCTGCTGCGAAAGGCTGCTTGCGGAGAGTCGTAATCCATAAACCCGCCATGATCACAGCAAACGCGACTAGTTGCATTGGAGAGGGCCGTTCACCATTTAAAAGAAAAGCATAAATGATGCCGAAGACTGGAGTTAATACGCTCCATTTGCCCACGACCCTTGCATCCAATCTGCCGAGAGCGGCGTACCAAAGATATTGAGATAACACAATGATGATGAGCGCATAAATACTCATTACGATCCAGAGTTCTCCCGCAAACAAATCCCCAAAATGTCCGGGACCAAACACCACATTTGCGATCGCAAAAAAGATCACCGCCGAAATAAAATTGCGAGTAAAGACGACGGTTGCCAGAGATGCTGTTTGAGCTAGCAGTGACTTGCCAATGATCGAAGTCAGCGCATATACCACCGCTGAGCCGAGAATCAAAAGATCGCCATGATTGATGGAAAAATCGCTGCTGATAAGCAAGATTGTGACAATTCCAACTGCAATGAGGGAAAAGCCCAGCCATTCCGCCCGAAAAATAGTTTTGCCAAAGATCAGGGCCCCACTCAGAGCATAAATGATCGGTCCCAAGCGGGCGATTAGGACTGCGTTGGTGACTAGCGTGTATTGTAGTCCGATGAAGATTAGAGATGACAGCAAGGCCGCTAAACAGCCATTGAGAAAAAAGCCGATGAGGATACGTGGAGAGGATTGGTGGAGATCGGCGATAATCGGTTTGTAACCGACGCATAGTAAAATGGTCGCCGCTGCACATAAATTTCCGACAAACAGGACGTTGCAGAAGGAAATCGGGGTTTCCGTTCCGCCGCTCAAAGCTGTTGCATGGGCAATTAAGAATGCTAAGACAGACGGGCGGAGGGCCGCCAATGCTCTCGACAGCACCAACATCAATTTTGGATTTAAATTTGAGACGATCGTTGGTGTGTTCATCCAGTTAATTACAGCAAAGCTTATCGCTCTTTAGTCAGCGAAATAAACCTATGTTGACCGGGAAGGATATTCGATTCACTCTCTGAAGCATAGATTTTGAGTCTGAATGAGTGCTGAGGAGAGTCTTGTTTTTTCAGGTGAACACAATCTGCTTGTTATAGTGATGACCGATTAAATGAATAGAAATTGCTTGTGTTAACAATTCGTTCGGCTCAACCTTGGGACTATGGTGTGATCGCAAACATCTATAACGAAGCGATCGCAACCGGTGGAATCACGATGGACACCGAGCCACAGAGTCCTGCAGACGTGGCTGGCTGGATTGAAAAATTTTGCGATCGCGAACGACTATTTGTTGGGGAAGTTGCGGGGCTAGTTGTGGGTTGGGGGGTGATTAAGCGTTATAGCGATCGCCCTGGGTATCGAGTATGTTGCGAAACGTCTGTTTATTTGACCTCAACGGCGACAGGCTGTGGTTATGGCAGTCGCTTGCAACAGCATCTTTTGGCAGAAGTTGAGTCGTTGGAGTATCGTCATATAGTCGTGAAAGTGGTGACAGCCAATCAGGGAAGTGTGCGGTTTCATCAACGATTTGGCTTTGAAATTGTGGGAGTTCAAAAAAATATTGGGTTTATCGATGGCGTTTGGTATGACGTGGTTATTCTGCAATATCTCTTGCCAAAGAGGGATAGTCAATCGGGGAAGAATTTTGCTCGCTAAAAGACTTCTCAGTTTAGCAAAATTAGAATCAGGAGCTTTTTATGTCCTTCTCATCTATTGGGTGGTCGATATTGTTAGGTTTTGAACAGACAGGAGACGGTAGATCTACATCAACGACGATCGACCGATATATATTCTTGAGGTTCAAAATATGGTTGCTGCTGCTTCGTCGCTTTCCCCAGTCTCAACGGTTGACGCTTATCCGCAGAGCTTACAATGCCTGATTCAGACTCTTAAACAAGGCACCGCATTTACACCCCAGCGAGTGAGTATGGTGCTGAAGAATGCGCAAGTATCGGCGGATGATTTGTTCCCTTGGGCTGACTTTAAACATTCTCCCACCGATAGCTACGGCCGTCAGTTGCTTTATCACGGCGGTAATTTTGAAATTATGGTGATGACCTGGCTACCAGGAGATTTTAGTGCTATTCATGATCACGGCTCAACTCAATGGGGCGCTGTGCAATGTTTTGGGCACGCCGATCATTACATCTACCGTTTTTGCGATCACAAACTAAGAGACTATGCCACCGCGCATTACACTCCGGGGATGATTAGAGCAGTTAATCATGATCTTATTCACCAAATGGGCAACACCGGTGACGAACCTTTTTTGAGTCTGCATGTGTATGGTAGTCCCACGGCGCAACCTGATATCACTGGCAATGCACGTGTATTTAATCTGTTTTCG
>JBCDHF010000048.1:0-15653 GCA_038750375.1 Cyanobacteria bacterium P01_H01_bin.15 | reverse complement strand
GAACCATTTGCTGAAAATATTTTGCCTTGGCTGAGCTGTCAGACAGGGCGTGCTCGTTGGCAAGCTGGCTCATGGTTACATCCTCAGCCTGAATGCGTGACATGAACTGACGCGCAAGGCTTTCCTCTGAAGTCACCAAGCACTGAAGTTTTAGTCGTTCGAGATCATGTTTGTGCTCATTGAAATAAACGTCTAAGCCCGGTTCCGCGATCGCAGCCTTCAGCTTTTTCAGTTTGATGCTCATGGCAATGCGTTGCTGGAACGTGTCGTTATTGAGCGTTTCTCGCTTCAGCCAAGCATCAAATTTTTCTGAGTCGTTGAGCTGCTGCTTAAGCCTAAATTCCATGATGGCTTCCATCATTTCGGAGGAGCTGACAGGCAAATCCTCCCGGGCGGTCAGTTCCTGAAGCAGGACATATTGACCGACAACTTCTTGAAGGAACGGCTGCATCTTGCCAAAGAGCTGCATGCCCCCCAAAATTTCTTGCCAGGAAAGGGGACGTCCGTCGATGGTTAAATGCGCGTCTTGTGAATGGTTGGTGGGCACTGGAGTCGTGGTCATGGCTTCTATTCCGTGTTTATTGGGATGGAACGAGCTGAATCTGCTCACTCCGGTATAAGCAGACTTCAACAGGTAAACAACCAAAGAAAAAAATGTCGCGACTTGGGTTTTTTCTCTATGCTGTTTTCACGCATTCACTATCGCAAAGGGAACAGGATGCTGCCAGACCGAAACTGCCGGATTTTGTCAGGTTTTGTCGGTATTTTTATTACCTATTGTTAACTGCGTTGGTATACAGGCACTCTTTATCAGCCTCCAGACAGATGGATATTTCTCTCCAACAAAGTTCGGAGGCAGATGCCAGGGGTATTTCTGGGATTAAGATAAGTGAGGATTATCGGTCTGCCATCAGGTAAGAATGAATCCTTGCTCTTCCACGCGATCGCGGAGTCGTCAGTACGGACTTAATGTTTGAAATTTTGAACGCCCATGTTTGCTGCTGAACACTTACTGGAGTTTGCCGAGGAGCTTGTTTACGAGGCTATTAATAAGCCCCTGAGCGACCTGCAACGTATTATTCTTCTAAAGCTGTTGCAAGGTGATCGGGTGACCTACGACAGTCTGGCAGCGGATTGTGGCTATTCAGAAAAGTACATTCGCGGCGACATTGCGCCTAAACTTTGGAGCCTGCTATCAGAAGCGCTCGGCCAAAAAGTGATGAAGTCGAACGTGAAAGCGTTGTTGGAGCGAGAGTTGCGTCAGCGACAAGAGACTTCCGTGCCCGCTGCGGACTCGCCCTCAGCAGAGTCTACAGAATCAGATCTGTTGGTGCCGCAGTCCGTGATCGCGGCTGCCATGCTCGAAGCTCCCTTGTTGAATGGTTTGAGTGTGCAGAGAGAATCCATCTTAATCGTCGACGATCGTCCAGCTAATTTGAAAGTACTGTCTGACATCTTGGAAAAACAGGGCTATGACGTTCGGCAGGCAACGGATGGCACTATCGCGCTCAAGGCGATCGAGTTAGAATTGCCCGATTTAATTTTGCTCGACATTCAAATGCCGGAAATGGATGGTTACACCCTATGTCAGCTCTTGAAAGAGAAGCCTCAAACAAAAGATATTCCGGTTATTTTTGTCAGCGCCATCCATGAACCCTGGGACAAAGTTCGGGCTTTTTCAGTGGGTGGCGTAGATTATGTCACCAAGCCATTTAAATTAGTCGAACTCATTGCCCGAGTTGAAAACCACCTCAGAATCCGCAAATTGCAACAGGATTTAGAGCAGAAAAATCAGGATTTACAGCAAGCGTTAGAAGAATTACGTCGCTTAGCAGTTCTGGACCCCCTGACTCAGCTCGCCAATCGCGATCGCTTTGATTCCTATCTGCAAAAGTCTTGGGAAGCGAGTGCTATTACCAACGCCCCATTAACGCTTATGCTCTGTGGTGTCGTTGGGTTCGAGGATTTTACCGCCACCTTCGGCAGCCGCCTGGGCGATCGCTGTTTGCAAACGATTGCACGTCTTGTTAAACAGGCGGCAACCGAGCGCACAGGGGATTTAGCCTGTCGCTATGACAGCACCACCTTCGGCATTATTCTGCCGGGCGTAGATACGAATGGCGTTCAAAAAATTGCAGCCCAATTACTCGTTGATTTTGGTAACGCCAGAATTAATCCCACTCGTGGCACGGAATCGCCCATGTTAGCTTTGCGAATTGGGACGAGCGTTTGCATGCCAGCCAAAGAAGTCGGTGGACAGGAAGACGCCATTGAGGCCTGTGCCCTCCTGTTGCAGCAAGCAATTCAAAGTAACAGTAAGGCTCCTCTCTTTGCCTAGCAAATATTGATCTATGGGAGCCTGCTTTCTTTAAGCAGTCTTTGTACAATTAGCTACCAACCAACCTGAAAGAATACCAATGAAGTGGATTGTGTCTCTACAGCCCGGTGGGCGGTCAGTTTTTTTTGCGATCGCGGGACTGATTGGTCTAGTCCCGGGGGCCTATGCGCAGATCGTGCCAGATGGGAGTACGGGGACGACGGTGCAACCCGATGTGGAGATTCGCGGTACGCCTTCAGACCGGATTGATGGGGGGACTATCCGCAACAACAATTTATTTCATAGCTTTCAAGACTTTAATATCAATGCCGGTCGCGGCGCTTACTTTAATAATCCGGCGGGCATTGCCAATATTTTTTCGCGAGTCACGGGTGCCAATGTTTCAAGTATTGAAGGCGTCCTAGGGGTCTTGGGAGATGCCAACTTATTTTTTATCAATCCCAACGGCATTATTTTTGGGGCGGGGGCACGACTTGATGTCAGTGGCTCATTTGTCGGAAGTACGGCAGAGAGTGTTTTATTTGACAACTATGAGTTTAGTGCTAGCTCTCTAGATACGCCGCCCTTATTAACCATTGGGATCCCATTAGGCCTGCAAGTCGGTGCCAACCCGGGCGATATTGTTGTTCGTACTCAGCCCCTAGAGATTACTGGCGAAACATTTAGCGAAGTGGCAGATGCCGGACAGTTGATTGATACAGCTCAAGGGACTAATGCTCCCGGAGAAAACGCCCCCGGAGAGATTACTGGCAAGCTTGCAACGGGGAATGATGTTGATTTATATCGTCTTGAGACCCAGGGAGGGGTGTCTTTATCGGCAACGACGGTTGGGGGCACGAATACCGATACCACACTATTTCTTTTTGATGAAGGTGGCTTTGGATTCACTGCTAACGACGATTCTGTCGGACTTCAATCAACCTTGCCTGCCCAAGAGATTACCAACGCGGGGACTTTCTTCATTGGCGTTTCCAATTTCTCCAACCGGCCGGTCAGTGATGATGGCGCGATCTTTAGCGATGGATTTGGTGATTTGACGCCAACAGGACCGGGAGCCGAGTTGCCGCTCAGTGGCTACACCGAAACGGGTTCTGGGGGAGATGCTTATACTATCTTTTTCAATGTCTTTGCCCTTGATGATGCCGGTCGGTTAGAGGTCCCGGCAGGTCAAACGCTAACGTTGGTGGGTCGGAATATTGATGTCCAGTCTGGCAGTGAGCTGGCGCCAGAAATAACCGTGGTGACGTTAGATGAGGCGCTTCCTCTCGCCACACAAGTTACGTTCGATGCAAACCTCGATAACTTTACCGTTGTTATTCCTGAGCTGCAAACGACCCCTGATAACTCTTTGGGAGCAGAGTCTTCGGTTGTTGTTCGAGATGTTGAGATTAATGGCTTGAGCAGCGATCGTATTGATGGCGGTGCTATTCGGGGAAGCAATTTATTTCATAGCTTTGCGGAATTCAATGTCAATGCTGGGCGTGGCCTATATTTCAGCAATCCTGCTGGGGTTGAAACTATTCTTTCACGGGTGACGGGGAGCAATAATTCTCTGATCGATGGCACGCTGGGGGTACTGGGGAACGCAAGTTTATTTTTACTCAACCCTAACGGACTCATTTTCGGTGAGGAAGGGCGGCTTGATCTTAATGGCTCATTTATTGGCAGTACGGCAGAGAGTGTTTTATTTGAAAATTATGAATTTAGTGCAACGGCTGTTGATGCCCCCCCGTTGCTGACGATTGGCGTTCCTCTGGGTTTACGTATCGGTGAGAATCCAGGCGAAATCACGGTTCGTAGTCAGCCAATGGAAATTACGAGCGAGGCGTTTAGCGAGGCTGCGGATGCTGGGGACTTGATTGAAACGGCTCAAGCAACTAACGGTGCTGGAAGTCTAGTGCCTGAGTCAATCTTGGGTGGACTTGAAAGCGATAATGATGTTGATCTATTTCAGATTTCGTTGCAAGGAGACATCTCATTTTCGGCAACGACCGTGGGAGGAACGAGTATCGATACCGCTCTCTTCTTATTCGAATCTGACGGGACGGGCATCATTGGTAACGACGATAGCGTGGGTTTACAGTCGACCTTACCGGTACAAACCATTGATGAGCCAGGCGTAGTGTATTTAGGGGTGACCAGCTTTGCGAATCGACCGGTGAGTGAGGCGGGTGAAATTTTTGCTTCTGGGTTTGGCGAACTACCGCCGACTGGTCCTGGCGGAACGTTACCGCTATCAGGATACACAGACGCAGGCTCTGAAAATGGAGCCTATACGATCTTTCTCAACCTTGAGCTAGACCCTGCGGCTGACCCCGGACGTTTAGAGGTGCCAGAAGGGCAAACCTTAGCCTTAGTTGGGCGCTCGGTAGATTTAGCTAATGGGCAAGCGCCGACCAATGCTCAGCTCGTTGAAATTGGAGATGCCAGCTCAGATCGCACCTTTGTTCGGTTGGATGAAAACTTGGCCAACTTTGATGTAGTTAGGCCCAGCGCGCTGCCTCTAGAAGCCGACACTTCACTAGGTAGCGAAAGCTCTCTCATCGTGACAGATGTTGAGGTTCGTGGCGCTATTAGCGATCGCATTGATGGTGGTGCTATTCGCGGGAGTAATTTATTTCATAGCTTTACTGAATTTAATGTTAGTGAAGGTCGTGGCGTTTACTTTAGTAATCCGGCTGGTATTGACCTGATTCTGAGTCGAGTTACGGGGATGAATCCTTCCGCGATTGACGGCACTTTGGGCGTATTAGGGGATGCCAGTTTATTTCTGCTCAACCCGAATGGTCTTATCTTTGGTGAAGCTGGACGCTTAGATCTCAATGGATCATTTGTCGGCAGTACGGCTGAGAGTATTCTCTTCGAAGGGTATGAATTTAGCGCAACGACACCCGACAGCCCGCCAACTCTGACGGGTACGGCTCCCATTGGCTTAAGAGTAGGAGATAACCCAGGCGAAATTCGAGTTCGTAGTCAGCCAGTGCCCCTGTCTTCTGATGTCACCCTCACGGAAGGCACGGACGTGAGGCAACTGTTGACGGATTCTCGCCTAGTAAATACGTCTAGTTATACTCCGCCCGGTCGCATCCTGGGAGAACTCTCTCGGGATAATGATGTTGATTTATATCAATTAAACTTACAAGCGGGATCAACATTTAGCGCGAATACCTTCGATAGTCCGCCGACTGACACCAGCTTATTTTTGTTTGATGGAAATGGCATCGGGATCACTGGCAACGACGACAGTAATGGATTAATTTTGTCGAGCCTGCCTACGCAAGAAATTACAGAGACTGGTACTTATTTTCTGGGCGTGGCTAGTTTTTCCAATGAGCCTCAAGGTGTTGACGGCGATATCTTTATCAGAGAACAGGGTAATTTTTTTCCCGGAGGTCCCGGAGCCGACTCTCCGTTGACTGTCTGGAATAACGACGGCCGACGTAGCGGTGCGTACAACCTAAACATCGAAATCTTCTCTGGTAGTGACCGCGGCGGATTAAGTGTGGAGCCGGGGAAAACTCTCACCTTGCTTGGGGGTGATGTTGTCTTTGAGTCAGGCCGCATCAACGCTCCCGATGCGAATGTCTGGGTGGGTGGGTTGACTGAAGGCGAGGTGGCGGCGTTGGATTCTCAATTCATCCCTCGACTGTCTGACAACAGTATCCGTGAGGATGTGAGCTTACAAACGGCTAGTGAAATTAGTATTCAGGGTGATGGCGGCGGGAGTTTAAATGTGGTTGGACATACGGTGCAGCTGCAAGAAGGTAGCCGGATCATCGGCGGCATCGACGAAGATAGCACTTCGGACATACGAGCGGGTGACATCACTATTTCTGCATCAGGAACCCTTAGTCTGAGTGGGGAAAGTGATATTTCAAATATCAAAAATGGTCTACTGAGTGATGCCGGTTCGATCTTTATTGAAGCCAGAAATCTAGCATTACTAGACGTCAGCTCCATTGATGTCGCGACAAGTTCGAACAGCAGTAGACTTACGGGCACTATTGATGTGCGAGTTGCTGAAACATTAAGCCTAGAACGTTCTAGCGCCATCCAAAATTTGAACTTGGGCGGGACAGGTAGTCTCAATCCCATTTTCATTGAAGCTGGAAATATTCTGTTGACGAATGAAGGTTTTATTGGCGCAAATACCTTGGCTGATGGTACTAATTCGGGCAGCATTGAAATCCAAACGACAGGCGCAATTAGTCTACAAGGCAGCAGTTTTATTGCTAATCAGGTTACTAACGGTCGTGCAGGGGGATTAACTATACAAGCGGAGGCTCTTTCATTAGATAATGGCTCATTTTTGAGCGTTAATTCCGGAGTTACGGGTGATGTGGGTGTGTTAGCTATTCAAACGACCGGAGCGGTGACCCTAGAGAATGCATCCACGATCGCAACTCAAGTTCTGGGGCAATCTGGAAATACAGAAGGTCTACGGATCGACGCCGAGAGTATTTCTGTCACTGGCGGCAGCTTGATTAATGCTCTCACGAACGGCGATGGGGAGGCAGGCGGGATCGAACTTAGAGCCCAGGATTCTATCGTTGTTGCTGGAGAAGATAGTGTTGGGTTCGCGAGCCGGGTTGATAGTAACGTCGGGCCGGAGGGTCGTGGCAGCTCCAATGGGATTCAAATTAAAGCGGATAGCCTTTTGCTTCAAGATGGTGGTTTTTTAAGTAGTGATACCGAGGGGGTGGGGGATGCGGGTCCAATTTCCCTTGTGATCGCAAATCGCATTGACTTGCAGGGTTCGGATAGAAATGGTGATCGCAGCCGCATCACCAGTGAAGTGAATTTGGGTGCGGTCGGTAATGGCGGCGATATTCGAATTGAAACCAGGACTTTATCCCTACAAGAGGATACATTTCTGAGTGCGGAGTCTGAAGGACAGGGAAATGCGGGCGACATCACAATCAATGCTCGCGAAGCCGTTACGTTAGACAGCAGAAGTGCGATCGCGACCCAAACAGTAGTCACCTCAGATGGCGATGCCGGAACCCTTAAAATCTCCGCACCCACGCTGTCTCTTGAGCCGGATAGTTTTCTCTCAGCGGCTAGTAGTAATGGAAATGCAGGGGGAATTACGGTTGATGCCGAAAATGTTGACTTAGATGGGGCGACTTTTGTGGCCAATGTTCTGGGCGAGGGCGATTCAGGGGCAATTGTCATCAACGCCGCTGAGGACGTAACGTTAACAAACGGGAGTACTATCGCCAGCCAAATACTCGAACAGGCTCAGGGCAACTCAAATGGGATTCGCGTTGATGCCAGGCAATTGCAAATACTAAGTAATAGCACCTTGTTCTCTAGAGCTAGCGGTACGGGTAACGCGGGCGCAATTAAGATTCAAGCAGATTCAATTGCATTAAGGTCTGGTGTCATTAATGCCGAGTTGCTCGGCCGGGGCACCGCCGGTGATATTGATATATCAACCAATCGCTTGTCTCTCTCTGATACTTCAACCATAACGGCCTCCAATGCAGGGGTGGGCAATGCGGGCAGTATTTTGATTGACTCTCGCGAAGGGATTGATATCCGAGGAACGGATACAACTCTAAGTTCATTGTCTGCCCTCACGTTAGGGACTGGTGATGCAGGACGGATCGAACTTAACACGCCAGGCGATATCACGGTGGTCAATGGGGCCATCGTTAATCAAGTTTCACAGGGCGCAATCGGAAATTCGGCAGGGATTGAGATTACTGCTGATCAGCTTTTTCTATTGGATGGCTCAGGGCTTAGTGCAAGTACATTGGGGGTAGGTAATGCTGGGCCCATTTCGATTCGTGCAGCCGGTGGCGTTATTTTACAAGGTGATTCCACTGAAACACAAAATCTGGACGGCATCCAAACGATTGTTGGCGCAGGAGCCGTCGGCAATTCCGCCGGAATCGTCATCGAAGCGGGTTACCTCACCGTTGAAAATGGTTCAGAGCTGCTGACCAGCACTCTCGGTGAAGGCAGTGCGGGGCCGATCTCAATTAAGACGGCTGGACCGATCCTGTTTCAAAGTCCTGCGGGTGGGGTCCCGAGCGCATTGCGAAGTCAGGTTGTAAGGGGAGACGGCGTTTTCCGAGGCCGGAATGCCAACCCTGGACCGCCGACCATTTCCCTGATGGGATCGGAATTAGTATTGCTCGATGGCACGGTGCTCTCGGCAGAAACTCAAGGGGGATTGGACGCAGGTACCATCAATATTAACGTTGCCGAGCGGGTTTTTCTGGGTCCTAATACGCGTCTAAGTGTTGAGACAGGGTCTCAAGGGGCCCCTGGGGATATCAAGATTACAGCCCCTGCGATCGCAATTGCGCCTAATGCCCAACTCAGTGCGACGGTGCGGGCAGAATCAACCAATACGACCGGTGGTGGGAGCATTAGTCTAAACACGGCAGATTTAACGGTGGCAGGGGAATTGGGCATCTTCGCTGAAACTAACAGCAGTGCCCCAGCGGGGGACCTGACCGTGCAGCCCAATGCGGGAAATCCCAATTTGAATATTCGCTTTACTGACGACGGCTTTATTTCTACTCGTACTAACAGCAGCGGCAAGGGTGGACGGATAGACATTTCTGCAACTGATAATCTGACGATATCGGGACAGGGCAGCATTACGGCTGAGACTTCTGATAGCGGGACTGCCGGGGAAATTGATCTCCGCGCCCAGTCAATAACCCTTGGAGATGGCGCTGGCATAGCATCTAGTACTGCCGGAGATGGCGATGCTGGCGCGATTACCGTCTCGGCTAATCGGGCAGTCGAGTTAGGGGAGCGCACCACCCTCAGCGCGGAATCCTCGGCTGCTGGGCGGCCGGGTAATATCACCGTAACGTCCCCGACTTTGAGAATTGGGACGGATGCTGAACTAAGCGCAACAGCTACAGCAACGGCAACGAATCCGAGTGGTGGAGGGAGTATCACCCTTAATACAGCCAATTTGGATATTTCGGGTGAGCTGGGGATCTTCGCGGAAACCAATAGTGCAGCAGCGGCGGGCAATCTGGCAATTCAACCCAACGCAGGACAAGAGAGCCTCAACATCCGCTTTACTGACGATGGCTTTATCTCGACTCGCACCACTAGCACCGGTGGCGGTGGGCGCATCGAGATTTCTGCCCCAGAAAATTTATCCATCGGTGGTCAAGGAAATATCACGGCTGAAACCACCAGCAGCGGACGCGCAGGTGAAATTACTTTGAGCGCTGCCACGATTGCCCTAGAAGGCGGGGCGCGCATTCTATCTAGTACGAGCGGCAGTGGTGATGCCGGTGCCATCAATGTTGAAGCTGAAAATGCATTTGTACTAGGCGATCGTACTGTTTTAAATGCGGAATCTTCTGGGGCTGGGCGACCCGGTAACATTACAGTTTCGACCCCTGCACTCACCATTGGCGAAGATGCAGAACTCAGTGCAACGGCCCGAGCGACGGCCAGCAATCCCAACGGCGGCGGCAGCATTACGCTCAATACTTCAGAGCTAGATATCTCTGGTGAGCTGGGAATTTTTGCCGAAACCAATAGTGCAGCGGCAGCTGGAGACCTGGCGATTCAGCCCAATTCGGCTGATGCAGACCTCACCATTCGCTTTACCGAAGAAGGCTTTATCTCCACCCGCACCAGCAGCGGCGGCAGTGGTGGTCAAATCGATATTTCTGCTCCGGCAACGTTAGATATCAGCGGTCAAGGCAGCATTACGGCTGAAACTAGCGGCAGTGGTCCTGCGGGGAATATCCGCTTGTCTGCTGAGTCGATTGAAATTCGCGATCGCACACGTATTTCTGCATCTACTACGTCTACTGCTACCGGTACCAGTGGAGATGTGACCCTGACGGCGACGGAAAACCTCACGATCCGCGATGGTGCCAGCGTCACGGTGGATTCTCAAGGCACAGCACCTGGGGGGAATCTTGCGATCGCAGCGGAAAATTTGTCGCTCATCGACGGTCGCATTTCAGCAGAAACAGCCAGCACCGACGGCGGCAACATTGAGATTCAAGTCGCCGACCAACTGCAACTGCGAGACGAAAGTCTGATTTCTACGACTGCCGGAACCGCTCAAGCTGGAGGCAACGGCGGCCGCATCAACATCAACAGTCCTTTTGTCATTGCGTTTCCTTCTTCAGGTCCGGCTGGCAATGACATTACGGCTAATGCTTTTGCAGGACGGGGTGGCAGCATCAATATCAACACTCAAGGGCTAATCGGTATCGCCTTCAGACCTGATCTGTTAAACCCCCAACTCAGACCCACTAACGACATTACGGTCAGTTCCACCTTAAGTATCTCCGGTGCTTTTAACCTCACCTCACCCGATGTGGAGCCGGATTCTATCGTCACCCTCCCCGACACCGTGATCAATGCGTCCAATTTACTGGCACAGAGTTGCGTGGACTCGTCCTATGCAACCGGTAATCAATTTATCCTGGCGGGTCGTGGTGGGTTGCCGCCGAGTCCTTTTGGGACGTTGCAGAATGAAACGGCGCTGCTGGCTCAACATAATATTGTTGCAACTAAAGCTCTAACCGATGACTCCTTAGAATCCTTTATTGGGCAAGCCCAAACTTTGCAGCAACAGGGCTTCTATCGAAAAGCGCGTGCTCTTCTTGCGTCCGTTATCCAGGACAAAACCGGCAAGACCAACACTCTCCTCTACGCCACTGCCTTGCGGCAATATGGCACCGTTCTGAGACGTTTGGGTGACTGGGATGAGTCCCGAGAGGTTCTTACAGAAAGCCTTGCTATTGCCAAGACTCTAGACTCGCCTGACGATATTGCCGCAACAGCCATGAGCCTGGGCAGTACTCAGTTTGCATTGGGTGATACCGAGGCTGCAATCACAAACTATCAAACAGCCATTTCAACTGCCACAGAACCGACTTTGCGTTTGCAGGCGTTAGTTAATCAATATCGATTGCTTAGTCCTGCTGCTCGCACTGGGTTGGACCCACAAATTGCTACTGCCTTAGCGCAAGCTCCTGCTGAGTTGTCTGCAGTCTATGCTCGGCTACAGCTCGCAAATCTTCGGTTAGAGATGGGGGCCAATCCTGAGCAGTTTTTGATGGAGACGTTGGAAATTGCGCGATCGCTACCAGAGCCTAATCAACAAAGCCGAGCTAGTTCTTACACTTTGGGCACCCTCGGTAAGCTCTATCTTCAGCAGCAGCGTTGGACCCAAGCTCAAACCGCTACGGAAAAAGCTCTCATTCTTGCCCAAGGTCTCAACGCGCCGGACTTGATTTATCAATGGCAGTGGCAGTTAGGTCAAATACTTGCCGCACAAAGAGAGTTTGACTCTGCGATCGCGGCGTATAGCGACGCCGTCTTGATGCTGCAATCTCTGCGGGCTGAATTAGCGAGCGTTAGTACCGACGTTCAATTTTCTTTCCGAGACGCGGTCGAACCGGTCTATCGCGAATTCGTGGCTTTGTTATTGCGTGAGAAGACCCCCTCCCAGGACAATTTGGCACGAGCACGTAGCTTGATCGAAAGCCTCCAGCTAGCGGAATTAGATAACTTTTTCCAAGACGATTGTTTGCAAACGCGATCGCAACAGCTCGATTTATTAGACCCCACAGCAGCCGTGATTTACCCAATTTTGCTGGCGGATCGTTTGGCGGTGGTACTCAGCATTCCGGGACAGCCCTTGCACTATTACGGCAGTCCGGTTTCGGCTCAAGAACTGGGTAATGCTACGTTCAACTTACAGCGCACATTTTTGCCCTTAGCTGACGCTGAGGAACAACAGGCTTTGAGCCAACAGCTCTACGATTGGCTCGTGCGACCAGCGGAACCCATCCTGGCAGAAGCTCGGATCGAAACGCTGACGTTTGTACTCGATGGCAATTTAAGGGAGATTCCGATGGGCGCCCTACATGATGGTGAGAGCTATCTGATCGAACGCTACAACGTTGGGTTAGCGCCTAGTTTGGAACTGCTGGCTCCTCCCCAACCCAACAAAGAGAATGTAGTCTTGTTAGCCGGCGGCATTTCTGAAGAGCGTCAAGGATTTGAGGCATTACCCCAGGTCACAACCGAATTAGCCAAAATCGCTGCAACGATTCCCGGTACCCAGACCCTCCTGAATCAGGATTTTACGGAGCCGCAATTACAAACTTCAGTGGCGGAAAGCCCCCTAAACGTTTTGCACTTAGCCACCCACGGTCAATTTGGCTCCTCGGCGGAAGAGACCTTTATCATCACCTGGGATGAGCGCCTATCGGTGAAAAAGCTGAGCCAGATTTTGCAAGGTCCCCAAACTGACCCCAGTAACCTGATCGATCTCTTAGTTCTCAGCGCTTGCGAGACTGCCGCCGGAGATAGTCAAGCCACTTTAGGCATGGCGGGGATGGCGGTTCGCACAGGAGCCCGCACCACCATTGCCAGTCTATGGTCGCTCAACGATGACATTGCCCAAGTGTTTATGGGGGAGTTCTATACTGCCTTGGCTCAGCCCGAAACGACCAAGGGACAAGCATTTCGTGCCGCACAGTTGAAACTGCTCTCTAACCCTCAATATGCCTCAATCTACTATTGGGCGCCGTTAGTACTCATCGGTGGTTGGCAATAGTGCTGTAAGTTCCGACAAGAAACCTGCAAATTCCCTGCAAATTCCCTGCAAAATCCGGCAACTTCTGGCTATTTCCCTTAGGGATGCTTCTGTACCCTAGAAATTAAAGCACTCATTACCTTCGTACGGTGGGGGCTGCGTGCCAGAACGCTCTAGAATTGGGCAACTCAACATCAGAAGTGTCCTAAGCGATCTGGCGAAGGTTATCTGTTGTCCTGCTGGTCGTTCTTCACAATTGCGAGAAGGATTTGAATGGCGGGGATTGTTCTGCCATTGGCAGGAGAGAGACACCATGATTAACACCATCTTCAGGACGTTTAAGTCCCAACTCATCTGCAATTCCGGGCGTCCTCGACGAGGGCATTTCCAGACAGCGGCCATTGCCTTGATGCTATCCCTGGGGCCATTGAGTGCGCTGCCGACGGGAGCTAGCGCAACTGAATATCAACCCCCTGAAGGCTCCCCGCCCCCAGAGCAAACCATTGCGGCGGGCTCTCGGACGGATACAGACGACCAAGCCCGAAACTGTAATCCGGATGAACTCGCCATTCCGCTAACGCTGTTAGCCCCCCAAGAGCATGTGGGACGCTCCACCGCTGAAACCCCTTCTGTTGCCTGGTTTTTACCCGCAAACGCCCCCTATTTCTACCGCGTTAGCCTGCATGCACTCACAAACGGCGCCCCTGTGCAGGTTGCCCGCCAGGAAGGTCTGCAAACTGAGTTTGGTCTAGCCCGCGTTAGTTTCTCCGCCGAAGAACTCAACCTGCAACCTGAGCACCGCTATATTTGGCAAGTTGCGATCGCATGTGACCCAAACTCCCCCAAATTCAGCAGTGTGACCTTGGCCGCGGTCGATTTTATTGAGTTGCCTGCTACTGTTGCCGATGATCTGGCTGAGAATGTTGACCATGTCGAGCGAGCGGACATTTATGCCAGTAATCGCGTGTGGTATGACGCGCTGTATGAAGCCTTGCTGGTCTGGGATGAGTCAGGAAAAGTCGATGCCTTGACGGACCTACTCTCGACCTTGGCCGAATTGGAGGGCGGTTCTCAACAGCGCCATTTAGAGGCGATTCTGGGACAGATCTAGCGTCCCAATTATTTATTGTTCAACTATCGTTCAACCAATATTTGCTAGCGAACCATAAGGGATGAGTGCTTTTTGGCTCAAAATTTATAATCGCCTGTCAAAGCTGAGGGCCGTTTGGGTGCCGGGCGTAGTCATTCTAGGTTTGGTCATCGCGGCTCGGGCGACGGGACTGTTGCAGACAGTGGAGTGGTATGCCCTGGATCTGTTTTTGCGATCGCAACCCAAAGAACTCCCAGATGCGCGGGTGGTTTTAGTCGGTATCGATGAACAAGACATTCAGGCGTTGGGACAATATCCGCCTACCGATGAGCAACTGACCCAAATGCTGTCCGCGATACAACGCTATCAACCCCGCGCCATCGGCATGAATTTATTCCGGGATTTACCCATTCCGCCCGGCACTGCCGAACTTAATACGTTGTTGGAGTCGAGTGAGAATATCTTTGCCATCGAGAAAGTACTCGAACCGCCCGTTTCTGCCCCGGTCGCCGTCCCTGAAAATAGGGTCGGATTTACCGATATCCTCCTCGATCGCGACGGTCGCCAACGACGGCTTTTATTGGGCACTCAAACCCTTTCTGGATTTCGCTTCTCTCTGGCGTTGCTGCTTGCCAAGTATTACCTAAACGAGGAAGGGATTACTCTCAAAAATGGCATCCAAGATCCGACAACGATGCGGTTTGATTCCGTTGAATTTCCGCGCCTAAGCCGTAATTTTGGCGGCTATATCAGTTTAGAGACAGGCACCGGTAACGTACAGACCATTCTGCGCTATCGGGCTAGCAGCGCTGGGTTTCCCTTGGTCAGCATTCAAGATATTCAAAATGGCACCGTCTCTCCAGATCTAATACGCGATCGCATAGTTTTACTGGGTGTAACCGCACCAAGCGTCCTAGATAGCGTCAGCACCACCGCTACGCGATCGCAACTGGGACCGAGCCGCAATTTAATTTATGGCTTGGAGTGGCAGGCCCATGCTGTTAGCTACATTTTGAGTGCAGTGCTGGATGGGCGTCCGACCGTTAAGACGTGGGGGGAATTCTGGGAATATGCCTGGATTGTGGGCTGGGGCTGCTTAGGGATTGCGATCGCAGCCACGTCTCGTCCGCCGAAAAGCACGATTTTGGTGGTGGCGGCTGGCGTGATTATCATTTGCAGTGCCGGGTATGTGAGTTTGTTTTGGGGCTGGTGGATTCCGTTTGTGCCTGCCGCCTTAGCGTTTGCTGCCGAAACGATTTTGGTGGGGGCGATTTATCAATACGATCGTTTTACCCAAGAAAAGATTGCGGCTCAAGAGCAACTGGTCAGCATTCTGAAACATATGAATTCAGAATTAGAAGCGCGGGTCGATAGTCGTACAGCCGAGCTACAGGCCATGACGGTTGCGCTCAATCAGGCAAAAGAGTCTGCCGAGCGGGCAAGTCACGCCAAGGGATTATTTCTATCGCGGATGAGCCACGAATTACGAACTCCCCTCAACTCAATTTTGGGCTTTTCTCAAGCCATTGCCAGCGACCACACCGTTCCGGAAGCCAACCGCGATCGCGCCCGTGCGATTGATTCCAGTGGAGAGCATTTACTGCGGTTAATCAATGAAATCTTAGATCTCTCTAAACTCGAATCCGGGAAGTACGCAGTCAGAGAAACCTCGTTTG
>JBCDHF010000047.1:0-15705 GCA_038750375.1 Cyanobacteria bacterium P01_H01_bin.15 | reverse complement strand
GTCAAACTGAGTTTTTTGGTCGCCTTAAGCTGATTTTCTGAGAATTCATTAAGAAAATAGAATAAATTTTCTGTAAAACAAACAACAATATTTAAAATACAAGAAAGTAAGCAAAACTTATCCGTCCATAATTGCTCGTCAACAGGAGTCAGTTAAATTGGAAAGCCATAAAGAGAGAATACTGGTTGTCGATGATGAAGCTAGCATCCGACGAATTTTAGAAACCCGTTTATCCATGATCGGCTATGACGTCGTGACAGCGGCGGATGGAGAAGAGGCCCTGGGCACGTTCCGAGATGCACTGCCTGACCTGGTTGTCCTGGATGTCATGATGCCGAAACTCGATGGCTATGGTGTCTGTCAGGAGCTACGCAAAGAATCTGACATTCCTATCATTATGCTGACGGCGCTGGGCGATGTGGCGGATCGTATTACAGGACTAGAGTTAGGGGCGGACGACTACGTCGTGAAACCCTTCTCCCCAAAAGAGCTAGAGGCACGGATTCGGTCTGTACTCCGACGGTTTGAGAAAAATGGGGCTCCCGGTATTCCGAGTTCCGGGGTCATTCAGATTGCCTCTATCCGCATCGACACCAACAAGCGGCAGGTTTATAAAGGGGACGAGCGTATTCGCTTAACTGGTATGGAGTTTAGTCTGCTGGAACTCCTGGTGAGTCGCTCCGGTGAGCCCTTTTCCCGCTCAGAAATTTTGCAAGAAGTGTGGGGCTATACCCCTGAGCGCCATGTGGATACGCGCGTAGTGGATGTTCATATTTCCCGCTTACGGGCCAAGCTTGAAGATGATCCGAGCAACCCTGAGTTAATCTTGACTGCTCGCGGAACGGGCTATCTATTCCAGCGTATTTTGGAGCCGGGCGAAGAGTAGGTCGTCTTTATATCGGAATCGGCTTTCCTGCCTGGGGTCCGCTAAGATCAGGTCCACGCTTTGTTGTAATGGACCATGGCCGCAACTGATTCCAATCGCGTAATTCGGCTGCTGCCTTTAGTTACTGGCAGCTTAGGCTTTACCCTAATTTTGATCAACCGGATTTTGACTCCGGCTCTTAGTAATTCCCAGGCGCGTTCAGACGTTCTGGGAACTATTCTGTCTGCCTTGTTAGTGCTGATTGGTTTGCTGTGGCAGCAGATCCAGCCCCGCAATCCGGATGCGGTCGTTCTAGAGGGAGAAGAGCTGTTTGCCTTTGCCGAGGGTATTCCAGAATCCGTACAAATCGAGTTAGCTTGGGCGTCATATCTCTTGCTCACCAATACCGTTACGCGATCGCTGATTGTATTTTTTGACGGACAAGTATATTTGCGGCGAGGCGTTTTCCCCGCGGAGCCAACGGTGGTTCCGGGCAATATTCTCAAGCGGGTTCAGTCAAAACAGAAAGCGATCTACCTCGTTGATCTCAAGCTCTATCCCGGTCGCACAGAATTTAGCTTTTTCCCAGCGAATACCCAAGGTCTTATCTGCCAGCCGTTAGGCGATCGAGGCGTGTTGATTTTGGGAGCCAATGCGCCCCGTAGCTACACCAAACAAGATGAAGCCTGGATTCAAGGACTGGCTGAAAAAATTAACTTGACCTTGCAATCTGCGATCACAAACTCATAAATTTAGGCATTTGTTTCAATTCAGGTAACGGGCTTACTCAATACCCATGAATTCGGCATTCTAGAGTGAGGTCGACTTGAGCAGTTCTGTTCTGGAACTTAGCCATAGCTAGTCTGTCCAGACCAACAGGCGTTGCCAAGATGCCTCCCTCGAACGTAGCGAATCGATCACTTGGTCTGAGGCTGAAGCTGCTTGTTAAGCTGAACCCATGCGTGACTCTTTATCTTCCAGTACGGCTACTCTCCCGCAGCTCTCGGAGCTGGGGACGCCCCAGTTGGAGCAGCTTGACGATATCAAAGCACATTTGGACTTGGTGCTTTTAGCCCTGGAGGCTTTGACTGGGTTAGGGTCTGACGAAATGCTGAAAGCAGCGGCAGACCTAAAGCTAGACCTGGCGCGGGATCGGATTGGACTCTGGCGGCTGCGGCAGTCTAACCCGCTGCGCAAAAGTACGGGCGGTCGCAAAAAACTAGACGTAGAAGAAGCTCGCGGTTTAGTGCTGGTGACCTGCTATCTCGCGAAGCAGCACCAATCGCTAATTCGCCGAGCGGTCACTCTGCTGGAGCAAATGAATGCACAAAATGAACCTCCTCACCGCATTGCTCTGCTAGGAGACTATTTAGACAATTTTGTGAACGCCTTTCAGGAACGGATGCGCGAAGAAACCCATCCTTCTGCCCGGATCTTGATGCAGCTCGCGTGTAAATTATTGGTCGATTTGTTGTTTTACAGTGCCCAAGGCGGTCCGCGTCGTCTCTGGCTGGCGCTGCTGGAGTATACCCCCGCCCCCTAGAGTTATGTTCGCTGTCAATCGAATCTTACGTCGCTACACGCCGCCGACTTGTACCCTCGAAATAGCCGCTGCCGAAATGCCGGTGCGTAGTTGGGGGCAGGATTCTGTCTCGCAAAATCTTCATTTCTCGCTACGGTTTGATGACCCTCGCCACCCGCAAATTGAGCAAGGGATGGCTCGGGGTGATCGTCAGCAGCTCGATGATTTTTGCACTACTGTCTCAGACTATGTGCAGGGATTTTTAGCTTGTCCTCAAACTTGGCCTTTGTCGGGAGAAGACCCGCTTGAGCTAGCGCCGGAGGGAGAAACGGAGTCCGCGATCGCGACCCTCTCGCCGCCACAAACCCCTTACTTTGAGACCGTCGGTTTACTATCCCATCGCTTGCATCTAGGAGTGCTTACGGCGGCAGACTCTGAAGAAACCGTCGAACTCAGCGCAACTCAGCTTTATGATCTTGCGGATGCGTTAGAAGCTTACCAAGCAGACGCAGACAGCCTCGTCGTTGAGTCAGTACCCCGTCGAAATCGAGGTGCCATAGGAGGGCTCTTGGCGGCCTTCGTACTCACGTTGGGGGGCTTAGGCGGCTGGCTGTGGTATCAAGCTCGCTCCCCTATGGGTCAGCTCGCGCTTCAAGGGACAGCCGATAATCTGGCAGAAGATTCCGATGGATCTGGTCCAGAGACTGAGCAATTTGGTGAGCGCAACAATATTGAAATTCCGCCGCCTCCAGCAGAAATTCCCGACTCAGAATCTTTTGAGCGAGAGACTCCCCTGGTGCCGCCCCCTGAAGTCTCGCTGGCGCCGCCTCCAGATAGCACGACGCTGGATTCTCTGGGGATTGAGCCGACGACACCTTCAGTAGAAGGCGCACCGCTACCGTTACCGGCAGTTCCCCAGAGTCCAGTGCTCTCTATTCCTGCGGCACCGCCCGCTCCCCCAACAGCGACTCCGCGTTCGTTCGCTGAAGAACAAAATGACGTGGTTGCGTCTATTCCTCCCCCCGTTCCAGTACCCGCATTGCCCCCGGAGCTGCCGACGCTGAAGTCTGCACCGTCGACGAATTTGGACTCTGGCGATATTGCCTTAAATTCCCCAGCCCGTGGACTCGCCAATAACGATATTGGCGTTTCTTCCAACTTGCAGCAACAGGCAACGGTCGCTATCCCGAATCAAACCGATTCCAACGATCTGGCAATTGCCACCCCGGGGTCCCGCCAGAGTTTCGCCCGCCGTCGCTTTGAGCCGGCCGAAGAGAGCGCCCCGTCAGCAGTCGCAAAGGCGTCCAATTCCTCTCAGTTGACCGAGGCTAAAAATTACTTTAGCGAGCGTTGGCAGCCGCCAGAAACTCTGACCCAGAGCTTGGAATATCGCCTAGAGGTTGCCCCCGACGGCACAGTGACTAAAATTTCGCCTTTGGGACAAAACGCCGCCATCTTTTTAGATCGCAGCGGTGTCCCGCTGTTAGGGGAACAGTTCGTCTCGCCCTTGCCGTCCTCGGAGCCCGTCCAAATTCGAGTGGTTTTATTGCCAGATGGCGACGTACACACCTTTCAAGAAAGCTTGGACCGTTAGATGAATCCGGTATTGGTTTGTCCCGGGATTCATCCCCGTAATTTGACGGTCGATTTTTTAAAAAGCTTGAACAGTGTCGGACTTCCCACGGCTGATTGGCTCGTATTTCCCGCCGAGCGTCTGGCCCCCTACGATGGTTTTGCGATCGCAAATTTTCTAGAGCAACAGATGAGTTTTCCAGAACGTGCGCCGTCAATTACGATTCTTTCTTACAGTGCGGGTGTGGTTGGCGCGCTCATCGCGGCCCGTATGTGGCAACGACGAGGTGGACAAATTCGCCAGTTTTTTGCCTGGGACGGTTGGGGCGCGCCGGTAACCGATGATTTTCCCAGCTTTCGCATTAGCCACGACAATTTCACCCATCGCACTAGCTGCTTACTGGGAAGTGGTTGCGCTCAATTTTGGGCTGAACCAGGGGTCAGTCATCATCAGGTTTGGCAGGCTCCTGCTCAGATTTTTGGATACAGTTCGACAGCAGGCAGAACCCAACATAGAAATCTCGCTGTTCAGCTCAGCCAGTGGCTTACAACTTAAACTTCATCAGTCTTGACTCAAGCTCAAGACTGACCAAATTCAAACAATTCAAAAACCAAAGAAATTAAGGTCTATTTTGGCCTTTGCAATAATTTTTTAATGCAATTGACTTGGAAAAAGTTGATCCCATAGAGGTGTCAGCTATCTTAAGAAATACATTGAATTGATTTGTTTCTTATAGCTCGGCTCAATTAATAGAGACCTTGAGTTCAACAACTATCTTGGCCAAAGCTTTCAAAGCGCCATAGATTTAGCAGTGCGTAATTTAATCGCAATCTGTTTAGTGTTTTTCTTATTTACCAAAACGGCGATTGTGAAGATTTTGGGAGTCTCAATCCCAGTTAATCAACTGCAGCTGTATTTGTGGCGTTTATTCAGACCGATGCTAGGTAGAAATGGTAAATTTGGATACTATGCTTAATCCTATCTTCAAGACGGCAATGTATTTACAAATAGTTATTGATTTGCCTGATAGGCCAAGCAATCGTTAGTTTTTAAGAATCTCTTCGATCATCCTCAACATTCTCGGTAGCTGTCGTGGTTGCACACAAAACATTTTCCTCTCATCTAGCCCCCGCTCCCGATGCTAATTCCCAGCGTCAAACAGGTGCCTTTGCACTCATTGACAGTCTAATTCGGCATGGGGTTAAGCATATTTTTGGCTACCCCGGCGGCGCAATTCTACCGGTCTACGATGCACTTTATTTAGCAGAGGAGCGGGGCGAAATTCAGCATATTTTGGTTCGGCACGAACAAGCCGCAGCTCATGCCGCTGATGGCTATGCCCGCGCTACCGGAAAAGTCGGCGTGTGTTTTGGCACTTCTGGGCCGGGTGCAACTAACCTCGTTACAGGGATTGCAACGGCGCATATGGACTCGGTGCCTTTGGTCGTTATTACCGGACAGGTAGGCCGAGCCGCCATTGGTAGCGACGCATTCCAAGAGACTGACATTTTTGGCATTACGCTACCGCTAGTTAAGCATTCCTACGTCGTGCGCCACGCCTCTCAGATGTCGGGCATCGTGGCGGAAGCGTTCCACATCGCGAGCACAGGACGTCCAGGTCCGGTGTTGATTGATATTCCTAAAGATGTGGGCTTTGAAGAGTTTGACTATGTGCCCAGAGAACCCGGTGAAGTCCAGTTGCGAGGTTATCGTCCTCACGTTGAGCGGCACACTCCTCGGCAGTTAGGTGCGGCACTCGAACTGATTGAGCAGGCAGAACGCCCCTTGCTATACGTTGGCGGCGGTAGTATCTCCGCAGATGCCCACTCCCAAATTTTGGAATTAGCAGAACGCTTCCAAATTCCCGTCACCACTACGCTGATGGGGCTGGGTGCCTTTGATGAGCATCATCCGCTTTCTGTCGGCATGTTAGGGATGCACGGTACTGCTTACGCCAATTTTGCGGTGAGTGAATGCGACTTATTGTTGGCAGTCGGTGCTCGGTTCGACGATCGGGTCACTGGAAAGCTTGATGAATTTGCCTCCCGCGCTCAGGTGATTCATATTGACGTGGACCCAGCCGAAGTCGGAAAAAATCGTCAGCCGGAAGTCGGTATTATCGGCGATGTGCGCCAGGTCTTAGAGCAACTGCTACAAAAGGCCCGGGAAACTAATGTGACCCGCAAGGCGGGACAAACAGACGCTTGGCTGAAGCAGATTAATCGCTGGCAGCAAGAATATCCCTTGCCGGTCCCACAGCCGGAAGTGGGCATTTCACCCCAAGAGGTCATTGTTGAGCTGAATCGCCAAGCGCCCGATGCTTTCTACACGACTGATGTGGGTCAGCATCAGATGTGGGCTGCCCAGTTTTTGAAGAACGGGCCACGTCGCTGGATTTCTAGTGCAGGTCTCGGCACTATGGGCTTCGGCTTACCGGCAGCCATGGGCGCTCAGATTGCCGTGGGCGACGATACGGTCATTTGCATTAGCGGTGACGCTAGCTTCCAGATGAACTCCCAGGAGCTCGCGACGTTAGCGCAATACGGAATCAAAGCGAAAACTGTCATCATTAACAATGGCTGGCAGGGGATGGTACGCCAATGGCAGCAAACCTTCTTTGCGGAGCGGTATTCCTCATCCAATATGCAAACGGGCATGCCCAACTTTGAGCTGTTGGCAGAAGCTTACGGTGTTAAGGGGATGAAGGTTGAGCGTCGTGAAGATCTTGCCGCTGCGATCGCAGAAATGTTGGCGCACGATGGACCGGTGCTGTTGGATGCCATCGTGACCAAAGATGAGAACTGCTATCCCATGATCCCACCGGGTAAAAATAACGCCCAAATGGTGGGTTTGGTTAAGCAACCGGTTTCTGAATCCAGTGAAGGATAGATAGATTGCTCTACTGGTGGGATTAAACATTATTCACGTGTTCTAAATAGTTATCGGCAGGTTTTTTTTGAATGCAGCCGTCTAAATGGTTGGGTCATTCTGCGATCACAATTGTTAGGGCGGTAAAGACGCGACAACTATCGGTTGTTGACTATATCGAAGCCGTTCTGAAACAGGCTGAAATCGAAAATCAGAGACTGAACTGTTTTACGGCTCTAACCCATGCGCGAGCCAGACAACAGGCCAGTGTCATCGAAGAACGTCTCAATGCAGGCAATGATCCGGGTCCTTTAGCGGGTGTCCCCTTTGCCGTTAAAAATCTGTTTGAGATTGCGGGGCTGACTACGTTAGCCGGCTCTCGCATTTTGGCAAGCGAGCCTCCGGCAACCCGAGATGCGACGGTTGTGAGCCGCCTTATCGCCGCTGGAGCGGTCCTTATTGGCGCGACCAATATGGATGAGTTTGCCTATGGCTTTACTACTGAAAATCATCACTATGGTCCGACTCGTAATCCTTTAGATATTTCTCGTGTCGCTGGGGGCTCTTCTGGCGGTTCTGCGGCAGCTGTCGCAGGCGACATTGTGCTGTTGGCGTTGGGTAGCGATACGAATGGATCTATACGAGTCCCCGCCGCATTATGTGGAATTTTAGGCATTCGCCCGACTTTTGATTGTTTACCCACCAGTGGGATGCTCAATCTAGCCAGCACCCTGGATACCCCGGGTCTATTTGCTCGCTCAGTCGCTGATCTACAGCTAGCGTTCGGGTGTTTAACCGCTGCTTCCTCGTCCCCCACGGCTCGAGAATTGCGCATTGGAATTGCAGATGGCTACTTTCAAGACAATGCGGAATCGTTTGCGATCGCAGCGGTGCAAAAAATCGCAGAACAACTCGGTGTGGCTAAAACAGTGACTATTCCCGCTGCGGCCGAAGCGCGGGCGGCAGCCTATCTCATTACGGTGGTTGAAGGGGCGAATTTACATCGTGAGCAATTGAAAACTCGTCCCCAAGATTTTGATCCTCTCATCCGAGATCGATTTTTAGCCGGGCTCCTCGTGCCCGCAGATTGGTATGTACAGGCGCAGAAGTTTCGGCAGTGGTATTGCGCTCAAATTGCCGAACTCTTCTCAGAGATTGATATTATCTTGGCGCCCGTTACGCCGTATCCAGCGCCTCTGATTGGCCAGAGCCATGTGACGGTGGCAGGCAAAGAAATCCTCGCGCGTCCCAATCTCGGTCAGTTGACTCAGCCTCTATCATTAGCTGGACTGCCAACTATTGCCGGTGCCTTACGCGATCGCAGACTAAGTTGTGGACTGCAAATTGTGGCCGCCCCTCATCGAGAAGCTGATTTATGGCAGGTCGCTCAGCGACTGCAATCCTATTGGGCAGCAGGCGTTTCGTAATACTCTTCACAAGTTGTCTCGATTTATCAAGTATTTTTGATGTGCATGAGTCATCGCAACATTTCCCGAGGGGGAAGGTCTGGGTAGATGATAGAAATAAATCTCTTTACTGCTTGATTTGACCCCACGGAATTAATGTCTGCTGCGCTTACTCCCCTACTAGACGCCATTCATCAAGAAGCCCAGCGAGAAACCTTCCCCGTCGACATTCCGGTTTATCAGTCCGTCAAAAAAGATCCGCTGCAACCCATTCTTTATGCGGGTAACTTGACCAGCCCGCTGTGCTTTTTCGGACGAGATCTTGGGCGAGACGAGGTCGCCGCTAGCCAGCCACTCATTGGTGCAGCCGGAACTTTGGTGCGCCGAGGACTCTTTAATGCAATTCATCAGCGCGCCCCTGCCAATCAAACGGAACTCAACACTATTCTGCAGCGGGTCGTGCTTACTAACACCGTTCCCTATAAGCCGCCGGGGAATAAGGCATATGCAGTCGGCGTAAAGGAGCGATTCCGCCCCTTTATCGAGCAGCTTTTAGTTTGTCATTGGCAGGGCAACCAGATAATTACGCTTGGCACCGAAGCCTTTAAATGGTTTATTCCCTACGGGCGAAAAGGAGAAGTCATGGGCTATTGGGGCGATCGCGATCGCTATGCCAAGACTCTACCTGTTACTCTCACCGCAACCGATTCAGCCGGGCAAGCTCATCAAAAGACGGCCCAGTTAATGCCGCTTCCGCATCCTTCGCCTTTGAACAAACAGTATTACAGCAAATTCCCAGACATGCTCCAGCAACGCTTGAACCAAATCCCTTTTTAACAAAAGGTCATAAGTTCCCTAGGCAATTTTGATTACAATGAAAAGCCCTTTGGAAGAGACAGGGCAGACTGGGATAACCATGCAAGGACGGATAAAACATACATTGTCAGTATTGGTAGAAGACGAAGCTGGCGTTTTAACTCGGATCGCTGGGCTCTTTGCTCGTCGAGGCTACAACATCGAGAGCTTAGCGGTGGGACCGGCAGAGCAAGACGGTGTTTCGCGGATCACGATGGTCGTTCCCGGTGATGATCAAACTATCGAGCAGTTGACCAAACAACTCAACAAACTGATCCACGTTCTCGATATTATTGACGTGACTCATCGTCCTTGCGTGGAACGGGAGCTGATGTTGATTAAAGTCAATGCCAATGCCGGGAATCGGGCTGAGGCTATTCAAGTCGCTCAGGTTTTTCGGGCTCGTATCGTCGATATCTCGGAAGATACCATCACCGTTGAAGTGGTTGGAGATCCCGGCAAGATGGTGGCCTTCATTAACATGCTGCAAAAGTTTGGTGTGAATGAAGTGGCGCGGACGGGCAAGATTGCCTTGACTCGCGAATCTGGGGTCAATACGGAATATCTCAAAGTGTCTGAAGCTAAGGTGACTAGCTCCGTCTAAATTGAGCCTCGCCATCTCAGGTGTTGGCATAACAAATTTACGTTAATTCACGAATCGCTGCGCCGCACGAATTAAGACAATTTGTTCGAGCTAGGATGATGCCAGTTTTTGGGTTCCATTAAGAAAAATCGCCATGTCGGATAACCGTAGAAGCCAGGTCGTTACGCAAGGAAAACAACGATCGCCAAATCGAGCCATGCTTCGAGCAGTGGGTTTTGGTGATCATGATTTTGACAAACCGATTATTGGACTTGCCAACGGATATAGCACCATCACTCCCTGCAATATGGGGATTAATAGTCTTGCGCTTCGAGCTGATTCAGCCTTAAAGCAAGCGGGCGCCATGCCTCAGATGTTTGGCACGATCACCATTAGTGACGGTATCTCTATGGGTACCGAAGGCATGAAATATTCCTTGGTCTCTCGGGAAGTGATTGCCGACTCTATCGAAACCGCTTGCAATGGTCAAAGCATGGATGGGGTGCTTGCTATTGGCGGCTGCGATAAGAATATGCCGGGTGCCATGATTGCGATCGCAAGGATGAATATCCCCGGTATTTTTGTGTATGGCGGCACAATCAAGCCGGGCAAACTGGGTGACGAAGACCTGACAGTGGTTAGCGCTTTTGAAGCTGTGGGGCAGTATAGCGCAGGCAAGATCGACGACGAGCGCCTCATGGCGATCGAAAAGAATGCTTGTCCGGGAGCCGGGTCTTGTGGGGGAATGTTCACCGCCAATACCATGTCCTCTGCGTTTGAAGCCATGGGCATGAGTTTGCCATACTCCTCCACGATGGCGGCGGAAGATGCCGAGAAGGCAGAAAGCACTGAAAAATCTGCGTTTGTCTTGGTGGAAGCGGTGCGTCGGCAAATCTTACCCAGCCAGATCCTCACCCGCAAAGCCTTTGAAAACGCCATTTCCGTCATTATGGCAGTTGGTGGCTCTACCAATGCGGTGCTTCATCTCCTTGCGATCGCAAACACGATTGGTGTGGATCTGACTTTAGATGATTTTGAAACGATCCGTGAACGGGTGCCAGTCATCTGTGATCTCAAGCCGTCAGGCCGCTACGTCACCGTCGACTTGCATAATGCCGGTGGAATTCCGCAGGTCATGAAAATTTTGCTTGCGAATGGCGCTTTGCATGGCGATGCCTTGACTATTTCCGGTGAAACAGTTGCTGAAGTTCTCGCTGATATTCCTGAGACACTACCAGCGAGTCAAGATGTGATTCGGCCTTGGGATCAGCCGGTTTACGCTCAGGGACATTTGGCAATTCTTAAAGGTAATTTGGCGAGCTACGGCTCCGTGGCCAAAATTAGCGGCGTTAAGGTGCCCGAAATTACTGGACCAGCGCGGGTCTTTGAATCGGAAGAGGCCTGTTTAGATGCCATCTTGGATGGAAAAATTCAGGCCGGCGACGTGGTGATTGTGCGCTATGAAGGTCCGGTGGGCGGTCCCGGTATGCGAGAAATGTTGGCACCCACTTCAGCCATTATCGGTGCAGGATTAGGCGATAAGGTTGGTCTCATCACCGATGGACGCTTTTCGGGTGGAACGTATGGATTGGTCGTTGGTCACGTTGCGCCGGAAGCCGCAGTGGGCGGAGCAATTGGTCTTGTTAAAGAAGGCGACAGCATCACCATTAATGCCAACCAGCGTTTGTTGCAGATTAATGTGTCGGACGAAGAACTCGCTAAGCGTCGTCAGGACTGGCAGCCCCCGGCTCCGCGCTATCGCCGAGGAATTTTGGGTAAATACGCCAAGCTGGTTTCGTCCAGTCATTTAGGTGCAACGACCGACACGGATTTGTTTTAGATTAATCCACTCGATCTAATGTCTAAGAAAACGCAGTTTCCCAGTTTTGGAGACTGCATTTTTTTCGCCTCATCACTGCCACTTCACAATTTGTGACCAAAAAGCGGCACAGAAGTTTAATTCAAGTCAGAATTAATGCATTAGTTAATTTGTTGGATGCAGGCACTTGAATAGGAGTGTGATCGCAAAATGAATTATCGACTCATGCTTTTTTCGGGGATCATGACAGCGCTGATTGGCAGCGTGATTGGGTTAGCGGCCGTGGAGTTGGGACGTACGGATTTACGCCGGAACCTTTATCTCAGCCCGACCTATGGCAAAATCCATCAGCACCGAAACTACGCCATTGTTTTTGGGGTGGGTGGTTTCATTATTGGTGCGGGACAGCAATGTCTCCGCGAACTCAAAGACAAGCGTGACCACGAACAAAATTGACCGAGTTAGCGGCTAAATTTTCGATATCTAAAATAATTCCCGAACTCAGGCTCTGAACTGGTTTTTTTGGACTAGGCTGGGGTCAAATTTTGTTTATTCTCGAAAGCCCGAATGACAGATCCCGCAGCGCAAACTGAGTTGACCCCAGATACTGCTGACCTAGTCGCTCGCCTCGAAAATGTGGAAGCGCAGCTAGCAATTTTAAAGGATTTACCGGCTAAGCTGGCTCAAGTTGAAACGCAGCTTAAAGTCGTCACGGATATCGAGCGCTACGGTAAATTGCAGCGGTTTTTGGCGAAGCAAAATTTTAAGGCGGCGGATCGTGAAACCACGCGCGTGATGTTGGAAATTTCAGGCAAAAATCGCAAAACTCTCAAACCCGAGGATTTAGCTGACTTCCCTTGTGTTGTGATTGGCATGATCGATCGGCTGTGGCTGGAAGCAAGTGGGGGGAAGTTCGGTTTTAGTCAACAGCTAAAACTTTATCGGGAAGTGGGTGGCTCCCTACAGAGTATGCAGGCCCAAGATTCGGAGATGTTGCGTAAAACTCGTGAACGTATTCGATGGCAAGGGGAGGAGGAAACCACTGACAGTTTTATGAGAAAGTCGGACGAGCCATCTAACGAGAATAGAGACTGCTCTATTAATGCTCCTGCTGGCGCATTTCCCTCCGATTGGTGGTTCACACCCTACGGAGAAAAAATGGCTAATTTCTTTCTGATGCGCATGGAGAGCTGTCGCTTGGTGCCGCAACCCAAACGTTAAGAGACCGTTACACCTCATCCTGATGGACTCGTTAGTGTTGCTGACTCCTTTGCAATCGTAGGTTCTGGTTCTGTAAACCTATGGTTTTCTTTACAGTCCGTAGCGACGTTGCCTCTTTAAAGTACACTCTGACCAAAACCGTTCGACTGAAATTAGGAACTCCGCCATGAGCTACCGCATGGACCGTCGCGCTTACGCAGAAACGTTTGGCCCCACAACGGGCGATCGCGTAAGGCTTGCTGATACCGAACTGATTATTGAAGTCGAGCAGGATTTGACCACTTATGGCGATGAAGTCAAATTTGGTGGCGGTAAAGTGATCCGCGATGGTATGGGACAATCGCCTATTTCACGAGCAGCGGGAGCAGTCGATACCGTCATCACCAACGCCTTGATTCTAGATTGGTGGGGGATCATCAAAGCCGATATCGGCATCAAAGACGGTCGGATCGTCAAAATCGGGAAAGCGGGTAATCCCAACATTCAAGACAACGTCAACATCATCATCGGTCCTGCCACCGAAGCCATTGCCGGAGAAGGCATGATCCTGACTGCGGGGGGCATTGATTCCCACATTCATTTCATTTGTCCGCAACAAATTGAATGGGCGATCGCGTCTGGCGTTACCACCATGATCGGCGGTGGTACGGGACCGGCGACAGGGACTAATGCAACAACCTGTTCCCCTGGCGCTTGGCACTTAGCGCGGATGTTACAGGCAGCAGACGCCTTTCCGATGAATTTGGGCTTTTTGGGCAAAGGCAATAGCGCTAAGCCAGAAGGCCTACGTGAGCAAGTGGAAGCGGGAGCCCTCGGACTTAAACTCCATGAAGATTGGGGGACAACACCGGCGACAATAGATACCTGTTTGAGTGTTGCGGATGAATTTGATGTGCAGGTCGCCATCCACACCGATACATTGAATGAATCAGGGTTTGTTGAAGATACAATTGCAGCATTTAAAAATCGCGCAATTCACACTTATCACACCGAAGGCGCTGGCGGGGGGCATGCGCCAGACATTATCAAAGTTTGTGGCTTACCCAATGTCTTACCCTCTTCGACGAATCCAACTCGACCCTATACCCTCAATACTCTCGAAGAGCATTTGGATATGTTGATGGTGTGTCATCATCTCGATCGGGGTATCCCCGAAGATGTTGCATTTGCTGAATCACGGATTCGTCGAGAAACGATCGCAGCAGAAGATATCTTGCATGATTTAGGTGCGTTCAGCATGATTGCCTCGGACTCGCAAGCGATGGGCCGAGTGGGGGAGGTCATTATTCGTACTTGGCAAACCGCCCACAAAATGAAAGTGCAACGTGGACCCTTGCCGGAAGATAGTGATCGCAACGACAACCTGCGAGCAAAACGCTACGTGGCGAAATACACCATTAACCCCGCCATCACTCACGGCATCGGCAGTTATGTTGGGTCGGTGGAAGAGGGCAAAATTGCTGATTTATGTTTGTGGAAACCTGCATTCTTTGGGGTTAAACCTGAGTTAATTCTCAAAGGCGGCGCGATCGCGTATGCACAAATGGGCGACCCCAACGCCAGCATTCCCACGCCTGGTCCGGTCCATATGCGCCCCATGTTTGCCAGCTACGGCGGTGCGATGACCAATACGTCATTTACATTTGTCTCTCAGGCTGCGATCGCAAATCAATTGGGAGAGCAGCTTAACCTGCAAAAACCGACCCTTAGCGTCAGTAATACCCGACAAATTGGGAAAGCCGACTTGAAACTCAATGATGCTTTACCGGTAATGGAAGTTGACCCTGAAACCTATGAAGTCCGCGCCGATGGTGAACTTCTGACCTGTGAGCCCGCGACCTCCTTACCTATGGCTCAGCGATATTTCTTGTTTTAGAAGAGAAAAAACTCACTTCGCGATCGCAAATGATTTATGAAAGAAGTTCCGGCTGACCGCATCATTTCGGACGAAGAGTATCGCGTTCATCAGCACTGGATGCAAAGGGCCTTAGCGATGGCGCGGCAGGGGGGTGAGTTGACTGAAATTCCGGTGGGTGCTGTTTTAGTAGACGCTGAGGGACAACTAGTCGCGGCTGCTTGCAATCGAAAACAGCGGGAACAAGATCCGACCGCTCATGCCGAAATGCAAGTCATTCGGGCGGCCGCACGACAGTTAAATTCTTGGCGACTTTTAGAGCATACTCTTTACGTCACGCTTGAGCCCTGTCCCATGTGTGCGGGAGCACTAGTCCACGCCCGATTAAAGCGGCTAGTTTATGGTGCAAGTGATTTCAAAACCGGAGCTGTTCGTTCTGTCCTGAATATACCTGATAGCAAAGCGTCTAATCACCGTCTGTCCGTGATTGGTGGGGTGGAGGAGGCTGCCTGTAGCGAGTTACTGAAAAGTTGGTTTGCCCGGCGTCGCCAGTGAATATAATAGGCCGCGATAAAATTCAAACATCTTTATCGAAAACCTATGAGACGAGAATGCTCTGAGTTTTTCAAGAGACAGCGCTTCCCTGTATAGCAAAAAAGAGTAGGTTAGGATAGACGAAAAGAGGCAGCATCTACAGCATCCCACAAGCACTCATAATCCTTGAGACTCTTCCTCAAGCGGTATTTCAGTTTCAACCAGGGATTGTCCACTTAACAATTTTCCTCGGGTCCAAATTCATGAGACTCTTGCTGAATGAGCAATTTCTCCTGCAAGGAGCATCGCTTCCCCGCCGAAATCATTCCCAATTGTGTTTGGCTTTACTACTCTTTCCCTCGTAGCTTCCGCGATATTCAGAAAATGATGCTCTATTGGGGCATCCAGGTCACCTAAGAATCGATTCGAAAATGGTGTCGCAAGTTCACTCAAACACACGCCAATCAAATTCGCCACCGCCGCCCTAAACCCCGCTGATAAATGGCATCTTGACGAAGTCCGCCTCAAAATCAAACAGAAGCAACACGATAGCAGACGGAATGAAGCTGGTAGCCGATAAGTTCTTCCGTAAATTACTCAAGCC
>JBCDHF010000046.1:0-15876 GCA_038750375.1 Cyanobacteria bacterium P01_H01_bin.15 | reverse complement strand
TAGAGTTGTTGGGAAATAGAAAATAAAATCGCTGAAACGCCTATGAGCAAAAGCTTACAGGGATTTTCGCCAAAATAGGACTGAAAGCCTTCCCCAATGAGCGTTTCAGGCGTTTTTCCTGCTTATTTCCCAACAAGTCTAATAAATCAGTAAGTCTTGGGCAATAATGTTGAAGGCGATAAATCATACTCAATAACAGTTCAGTTCTTGCAATTTAATTACGTTTCAAAAAACCATGAAAGCATGACAACAGGAATTTCTAAGACCCGCTGAAATTGTTGGCCGTTTATGAAAAATGAAGAGCATTGACTTGCCTTTGCGGTCGCCGCATGGATGGCATCCGGCAAGCCTTATCTTGCTTTTTGCTCGTAGTTGAGACGGTTCACCTAAAATTGTGCCCGAGACAGGAATGATTTCTACAGACTCCTGATTCGAAATAGCTTGTTAATAAATGCTTTGCTGTTGGATATTCCCTGATTGGAATTGTTTTACCAATGCTTCGGCAAGAGTCAATTCACTCAATATGATGACAAATTCCCCGCGGTCAACTGCCGCAAACAAAGCTGCTAATTCTGCAATATAGTCAGAAAATCATTCAAAAGCATCAATTCAAATATTGATATCAACATAATGGCGGTCGACATTGATTTTGTCTAAGAGTCCCATGACTCTCGTTCCTGCTGGATAAATCGATCCACATCAGCAGGAGATTCATAGCAGCCTTGTGCTGAGCCAATAAATTGGCTAAATCCTGCATTTGCTTGAGTCGATGACTCCGTCAGAACAATAACTTCAACGACCTGCCCTTCTGCTAAATCTGGTGCTTTCACCTCAACTACGCTATCTCGTCTAACAATGGCTTGTTCCAAATACCCGAACTCATAGAAACTCAAAGTGAGGGGAATTCTCATGTCTCTATTTGCTCAGAATCTAATGAGCCGGCAAGCGCGCATCGTTCGAAATTCACTTGGTTAAGCGTTCAATTCATTGAAAATCAACACTCTTACGAGTAGGGATTGCATACAAGCAAGCTTTCTCTAAACGACTTAGCGACATGACTATCAGAAGAGAACCCGACCCGACTATTGCTTCCAAGCCCAACTTTGGTACCCCGATCAACCCGTATGGTATTGGCGACAATATCGCGAGAGATAAGGTTATGGGCGGCAAAATTAGAATCCAAATTAATTATGCTCCTGACCTAATCGATAAAATCAGCAAAAAAAAGAGCCTTCTAAAAAGTGCAGAAGACTCAATTATTCAAAAATCCACTTTGACTAGGCAAAAACCTAAAATCAGTCGATGTAGCCCATCAACAAAGCAGGATCATCGATTTGATTGGAAGCAACGGGACGATTGCCCATAACTGCGTAGGTCTCGCTGACCTGTAGATGACTCTTGGCAATCGGACGATTTCCCGAAACCGTGATTTGGCTAGAAATATCAATGCCGGAAGTGGTTACCGGGCGCTCCCCAGCTTCCCGAAAAGTTTCGACGACGTTGAGATGAGAAACTTCAATAGGACGGTTGTTGGGCAAACGACCATGCTCGGGACGAGTTAATTCGAGAGGTTGCCGTCCGGAAGTAGCTAATGCTCCACCTTCTGCCTGATCGCCATTTTGTTCAAAATTTTCTTCGCTCATGTTCCGTTCTCCTGTAATTAAACGCTTTAACAAGGCTGAAAATCAGCTCGCTGCCAAGAGCGCCAATAATTTCCACCCGATAACTTAATTAGAGAACTTCCTCAAACCCTTGCCACTCAGCCAAAAAACTCGTGACATAGCGCCAGACTTTAGTATCTCTTTAGAATTGACTTTAATTATACGAGCTTCGTTTCCAGAAGCAAATGGGGCTTTGATTTGAATCGCCAATAGGAACGCTCCGGTTTGCTTAACTATGCCAGCCAGTTAATGCCCGCTATCTCTTTTCAGGAAATACATTCTCACTCTGCAAAGTTCGCGTTACCTTGATAAGAAGCTTAAAGTTTTTGTTACAAAACGCAAGGCAGTAGGTTGATATGAGCTCCTTCCGACTGAACGCACCCTTCGCACCCAAAGGGGATCAACCCCAAGCGATCGCAGACTTAACAAAATTCATTCGCGCAGGCAATCAGCGCCAAACCCTCCTCGGAGCAACGGGCACCGGTAAGACTTTTACGATTGCGTCGGTGATTGAAAAAATCGGTAAGCCGACTTTGGTGTTGGCTCACAATAAGACCTTGGCGGCTCAGCTCTGTAACGAACTCCGGCAATTTTTCCCGGACAATGCAGTCGAGTATTTCATCAGCTATTACGACTACTACCAGCCGGAAGCTTACATCCCCGTCACGGATACCTACATTCAAAAAACGGCATCGATCAATGACGAGATTGATATGCTCCGACACTCAGCTACGCGATCGCTGTTTGAAAGAAAAGATGTAATCGTCGTGGCATCGATTAGCTGTATTTACGGTTTGGGGATGCCCGCCGAATATTTCAATGCGTCGGTTCCCCTACAAATTGGGGTCGAAATTGATTCGCGGAAGCTCCTTCGAGATCTTGCAACTGTGCAGTATTCCCGCAACGATGTGGAACTGCGGCGCGGAAATTTCCGGGTTCGAGGAGATGTCCTCGAAATTGTCCCGGCATATGAAGATCGCATTATCCGCGTGGAGTTTTTCGGAGACGAAATTGACGCCATTCGCTATGTAGACCCTGTAACTGGCGAAATTTTACAAAGCTGCGATCGCATAAATATTTATCCGGCTCGACACTTTGTAACCCCAGAAGAACAGATTGAGCGCGCTTGTTTGGATATCCGGGCGGAATTAGATGGGCAACTGAAGGTTTTAGAGGGGGAGAATAAGCTCCTGGAAGCTCAGCGGTTGAACCAGCGGACCCGTTATGATTTGGAACTTCTCGAAGAAGTTGGGTATTGCAATGGCGTAGAAAACTATTCGCGGCATTTAGCGGGCCGTCAGCCGGGAGAACCGCCGGAATGTTTGGTTGATTATTTCCCGAAAGATGATTGGCTCCTCGTTGTGGATGAATCCCATGTGACGGTTCCGCAACTACGAGGCATGTATAACGGCGATCAGTCCCGGAAGAAGGTTTTGATTGATCACGGGTTTCGGTTGCCCAGTGCGGCGGATAATCGCCCGTTAAAGTCTGAGGAATTTTGGCACAAGGTGAGTCAATGTGTGTTTGTGTCGGCGACGCCGGGAAATTGGGAGCTAGAAGAGTCTGGGGACCAGGTAGCTGAGCAGATTATTCGACCCACCGGTGTGGTTGACCCGGAAATCTTTGTGCGACCGACTGACGGTCAAGTTGATGATCTCTTGGGCGAGATTAACCTCCGAGTGGATCGCAAGGAGCGGGTCTTGATTACCACCTTGACCAAGCGTATGGCGGAGGATTTGACGGAGTATTTTCAGGAGCGCAATGTCCGGGTCCGCTACCTGCATTCGGAGATCAAACCCATCGAGCGAATCGAAATTTTGCAGGGTCTGCGTGAAGGGGAGTTTGATTGCTTAATCGGGGTCAACTTATTACGGGAAGGTTTAGATCTGCCGGAAGTATCCCTCGTTGCGATTATGGATGCCGACAAAGAAGGTTTTCTGCGGACGGAGCGATCACTGATTCAAACCATTGGTCGGGCCGCGCGGAATGTGCAGGGTCAAGCCGTTCTTTACGCGGATAATTTGACTGACAGTATGGCGAAGGCTATCGATGAAACCAACCGTCGTCGCGCGAAGCAGCTAGCCTACAACGAAGCTAACAACATCACGCCGCAGCCGATTATTAAACGCGAAGCCAATTCGATTCTGGCGTTCTTGGATATTTCTCGTCGTTTGAATTCCGAAGAACTTGAAACGGTTTACGAGCAAGTTGATGATATTTCGTTGGAGCAAATCCCGCAGCTTGTTACACAGTTAGAAGCGCAGATGGTGGAAGCCGCTAAAAATCTCGAATTTGAGCAGGCGGCAAAGTTACGCGATCGCGTAAAGTATCTGCGTGACAAAATGGTTGGGCAAAATTCGGTTTCTTAAATTGACTTGTTGGGTAATAAGCAGGAAAAATAGCTGAAACACTCACTAGGAAGGGCTTTCGAATCTATTTCAACCAAAATCCCTGTAAGCTCTTGCTCATGGGCATTTCAGCGATTTTGTTTTCTATTTCCCAACAGCTCTAATGGTATTCAGATTAGTATGCTGTTATGGCGCGATCGCAAACGGGAAAATTCTGCGATCGCAAAAGTCATCAAAGAGAATTAAATAGTGCGTTGACGTTTGGAGAGAGAGGCGACACCAACGACGGCGAGTAAACCAACTAGAGCAGCCGGTTCCGGGGTAGAAGCTGTGGCGGAAAACGTATCAATCGCTAAAACATAAGGCGGGTTCGCCGCAGGACCTGGAAGATCGATTTCGATACTCCCGATTAAACCGCCAAAATCACTGGCAAGAAGAGTGGTCAGTACCGCTCCATCGCCCAGTTGGTTGCTGGTTTGAGTGATGGGTAATGAACCTAGCAACGTCGAATCATCAACACCAAAAATATTCAAAGTCGTCGCAGCACCATTTGCGCGATTAGCGGCAAAAAACGAAACTTCTTCTACGCCAAGATTAAAGTCGATGAGCCCTGTATCTCCAGTCGCAGAAGCCGTATTCCCAGAAGTCCCTGTAAACCCGGTCCCACCATTAATGAACAAGAAACCCGCAGGGCCAACATTGTAGCTAGGGAGATCAAACGTTTGCTGCTGTTGACCGCCACTGAAGGTAACTTCAAAGTCTCCTTCCGTGAGGGTAACGTCACCAAAATCTCCAGTAATGAAGCCATCTGAGAGGTTAAATTGAGTGGTGATTGTTTGGGCAGACGCTGGCGCTATCGAGGCTGACAACGCCCCTATTGCAGACAGCGAAACGATTAGCAAGGATTTTCTTGCCAGACTAAATTTATTCATGAATTACGCTCCTACAGGATTGATATTATTTGACGAAGTCTTTCATGATCGTTGATTCATAGTTGACTATTTTTTAGTTTTCAATCAACGACATATAGCAGTCGCCACTTTCGTAAAGTGGAGGCTGCATGCCAGAACGCGCTAGAGTTAGTCAATTTCCAAAACAGAAGTGTCCTAAGCGATCTGGCGAACGCTATCAAACTTACGGACTCAATCTGAGGTATCGATTAGAAGCAGATTAGACTTGTTTTCTCATAAATGAGAAACTTTTTGAGCGTAACTCTCCGCTGAATAAACCTGCCAGGTGGAATCGGGACTGAGTTCTAATACCTTGTGGTGATAGTCCAATAAAGAAAGGCGATGACCCACGCTCACATACACTAATGGCATTTCTGCCAGTAACTCGAACAGATGCCGCTCATTCTCCACGTCGAGCGCGCTAGTCGCCTCATCCATAATCGCGTAAGTGGGTTGCGACAGCAAAATTCGCGCAAACGCAAGGCGCTGTTGTTGCCCCAAAGAAAGGACGCTCGGCCAATCGTGAATAGTATCGAAGCCCCCAAAGCGTTCCGGTAACTCACCGAGATTGACCTTCGCTAAAGTATCGAGCAAGGTTTCATCCGGACGGTCATGATTGTACGGATAAATCAGCTGTTCACGTAGGGTGCCCAAGAGCATATAAGGGCGCTGAGGCAAAAACAACATCTCACCAATATCCGGCCGCGCAATCTGACCTTGCCCGTTGGTCCACAATCCTGCAATCGCGCGCAACAAAGAACTCTTTCCGCAACCACTTGCCCCCACAATCAGTAGGCGATCACTCGGCTCAATCTGCAACGATAAATTCTGGACTAAAGTTTGCTCTGAATTCGGAGTAACAATAGTAAGTTGTTTTAACTCGAGCTGTGATGCGACCTGCGTTTCGATCTCCTGCTCATATTTCTGCTTGCGGGGTAAAGCTGGATCGTCCAATCGCTCATAGAAAGATCCGAGTCGATTAATGCTGGCGGCAAATTGAGCGATCTGATCGATGCGATTTGTGATCAAAGAAAGCGCACCGAGGACCTGAGAAAATGCGATGGAGGCTTGAGTGAAGGTACCAAAGTCGGTATCACCAGCAAAATAGATGGGGGCGACGATTACATAGGGCACAATTCGCGTGAAGTAGTTATAGCCAAATTGAAACAGGTCAATCAGTGACTGCCAAATAATCAGTAGGTCAAAGTTCCGGATGGCTGTGAGCAGGCGCTGAACAACTTGCTGTCGCTCTAAGTTTTCTCCCCGGTAAAAGGCGATTGATTCTGCATTGTCGCGCACGTGCACCATGCTATAGCGGAAATCGGCTTCCAGGCGGAGCTGGTCATAGTTAATTTTGATCAGTTTGCGACCAGCCAACAAAGCAACAAAAGTTCCCATGAGAGCGTAGACAAGAAGTCCGACAGTCAGGGTCTTAGAAATTGTATAAAGAATAGCCGTAAAAGATATCAGGGTCAGGATCGAGTCCAAGATGTCCAGCAAAAAAGACAGCGTAACTTCTGTGAAAGACCGAACATCTTGGGTAATTCGTTGATCTGGGTTATCAATTTCGGTATTGGCGGCGTTGGAATCCAATTCATAATATGAACGATTGGCGAAGTAGCGCTCTAAAAAATGCTCTGTCAACCACTTCCGCCAGCGCAGAGCAAGCTTTAGCCGAACGTAACGATATAGAACCAGCAGCGGAATAGCGCCAATAATAATCCCAGCATAGATGAACAAAAATTGCCAAAATACATCTTGGTCTCTTTGATTGAGGGCCGTATCGACAAAGCGAAAAACATAGCTAATGGAGACGTTGATGCCGTTGACAGTAAAAGATAGCAGCAGTAGTAGTCCGAGTAAGCTCCACTGAGTTGCTCGCTCTCCCAGAGATCTCCGTAATCGATAGCTCACCAAACTTGCAAACACTAAAGCTGTGATCGCAGCGTAGGGAGCCCAAGAGTTTACAAGGGCCGTTACACGCTCAACTAGCTGCCCAGCAACCTCAGTAAAGAACGCAGGAAAAATGGCTTTGCCCGCAAAGGTCAGACCGACTGTCAGCCAAAACGCGATCGCAACCACCGCAATCAACAAAAGAATTAAGAGCCCGAGGTAGACGCCTGTGCGACGAGGACCTAGCGGGTAAAAATAGGGCTGAGCAATGGTAATAAAGCGATGCCAAAGTTGGCGATCAAATCGAAAGCGGACGGGCGTTGTGCCTTCAGGACTATTAATAGAGGGAGTTCGCATAGATATATCGTGAACGGTAATCCGCTTTAGTTTTTTTAATTCAGTCTTCTATCCAATACAGGAATTTTGGTGCATCTGTCGAAATTACATTGACACAGTCGTCACATCCTGTAAATAAATATTCCTTGGCATAAGAATTAAATTGGCTAGTGCAGCCTCTTCGTTTCGCCTCAAAACGATGCCATCCTCCTTCAGTAATTTGAAAAGGCCAGCCAGAAGGTAAGCTTGACCAGAATTCAAGACTGACATGGTTCATTCATCGGTTCCTTATCATCTCTTTCGTGGACCGATTTTCATAACAAACATCCTGTAATACAGGCCTTAAAAGAGCAAGAATATAAGCGTAGAAACATCATCTCTAATAGGTTCTGCACGACTTGTTTATTCAATATTCGGCTCGTAGGGCAATCTCAAATAAACGCTGCGCGGATCATCCAAATGTTCAAGAACGCCCAATTCATCTCGCCATTGCTCCAGGCTGGCATTGAACGGTCCCAAATCAAGAGAAAACTTACGCGCTTGGAAAAATTCTTCTAATAATTCCCGTAAGCCCCGATCGCCAGGATATTCAACCAACTCAAACTTTTCACCTAATTCTGCTGCTTCTGCCGCATAATCAATCGCCGCCTGCAACCCACCCAGCTCATCGATCAGTCCATTCGCCAACGCGCCTTCTCCAGACCAAACTCGACCTTGTGCGATCGCATTAACCTGTTCAATGGATAAATCCCGCGCCTGAGCGACTTTTTTCAAGAATAGATCGTAGGTTTCATCAACAAACGTCTGGTAACGCGCCAACTCTGCGGGTGTTTTAGGACGGGTAATGGAGCCCGTATCAGCAAACTTCGAGGTCGTTACCCGATCCCAAGTGAATCCATTGTTTTGACCTAATGCCTCAATATTCGGCAACAGACCAAACACCCCAATTGAACCGGTGATCGTCGAAGGTTGGGCAAAGATATGTTGACCGGCGGTGGCTAGCCAGTAGCCCCCCGACGCAGCTACATCGCCCATAGAGATGACAACGGGTTTATCGCGGCTAATGAGATCAATTTCGCGCCAAATAATTTCCGAGGCCGTGGCACTCCCACCAGGACTATTAACGCGTAACACTAGCGCTTTGATGTCGTCGTCTAAACGAACCTCTCGCAATACCTTGGCATAGTGATCGCCACCGATTTGGGTCGGACCCCCTTCTCCCCCAACAATGGAGCCTTCTGCATAAACGACCGCAATTTTGCTGTCGTAAGATTCGGCTACTGGCAATTGGCTGATGTAGTCGGCAATACTGACCTGCGTAAACCCGTCTTGCGGATCTTCCACCTCGGTTAGTTGCAACAGATCAGTGAGAACCTCATCAAAATACGCCACCCGATCGACTAGCTGTTCACTTTTGGCCTCCTCTGCTTGGACAAATCCTTTAGTATCTGCCATGGCTTGAATCTTTGCAGGCGTGATAGCCGATTGGGCTTCTGTGATCTGCGTTCGAAAGTCCAACCAGAGGGCATTTAATAGTTCTGCCGTCTGCTCACGGCTTTCGGCACTAAAGTCTGACCGGACAAAGGGTTCGACTGCGGACTTATAGTTACCAACGCGGATGATCTGCACCCCAACCCCTAAATTATTGAGCGCATCCGCAAAAAAGAGCTGTTCTGACCCAAAACCATCTAAGTTAACCGTTCCCATCGGATTGACATAGATCGTGTCACCAGTGCTACCCAAAAAGTAGCCCCGCTCGCCCCAATCCACATCGTAGGCAATGATTTTTTTCTCTTGGGCTTGAACTTTTAACAGCGCTTCACGGATTTCCGTCAGGGTGGCGTAGCCATTCAGGGCATCGCCACTGCGTCCATCCAGAAAGACACCCACAATGCGGTCATCTTCCGCCGCGGCTTCCAGAGCCGTTAGAACTTTACGTAGAGGCAGACTTGTGGGATTTGAGCTGGCCAAACGATTGGCTAATGGCAGTTGGGAGGGCGCGTCAGAAATAGGTAAAGACAGGTCAATAACCAAGACCGACTTATCTTTAATGTCTGGTTCACTATCTCCTGACAAACTAGCAGCGATTAAAACTAAGACAAGGCTGCCAGCACCAATAGCGACCATTAACGACAGCGCAAGGAGAGTGCCCAAGAGGCTAGCCAGGGTTTGGCGAAGAAATTGACCCATTAGATATTAGAAATTGTTAGCTGCTGAGTTTGATAAGAGGCACAGTTTGTTGCAGAGTGGTCAGGCTATCGCATCCTGTACAAAAAAGTGCAGTCCGCAATTCTGCCAGTAATAATTGTACAAAGCTGTCTAAAGCAGCCGGCGAGTCTGCGGCAGCTTGCAAAAAAGGTTGTGCCAGTCCCACTAAATTGGCACCCAACGCGATCGCTTTGGCTACATCGACGCCATTTCGTAGCCCGCCCGAGGCAATAAGGGGCACTAAGCGATGCAACGCTCGGATCTCGGTTAAACAGTCTGCGGTGGGAAGGCCCCAATCACCGAAGGTCTGCCCTAAGCGCCGTTGGATTAAATTTTCGGTACGCTCGCTCTCGACCTTGGCCCAAGATGTGCCCCCTGCTCCCGCAACGTCAATGGCCGTAACACCAGCCGACAACAAATGAGTCGCCATTTTGGCCGAGATTCCATTTCCCACTTCTTTGGCAATGACCGGAACCGGCAGCGCGGCGCAAAGTGTATCAATTTTTTGGAGTAGACCCGCAAAGTTGCGATCGCCGTTGGGCTGAATACATTCTTGTAGGGGGTTTAAATGCAGAATCAAGGCATCAGCATGCAAAGATTTAACCGCTCGAACACATTGTGCTAGCCCATAGTCGTAGTTAAGCTGGACGGCACCCAGGTTCGCGAAAAGTAAAATGTCTGGGGCAAAGTTACGAACGTCGAAGGTGTCTTGTACTTCCGGTTTTTCAATGGCAATACGCTGCGAGCCAACGCCCATCGCTAACCCATACTTCTGGGCTGCGATCGCAAGGGACTGATTGATCTGTTTGGCTTGTTCGGTGCCCCCAGTCATGGAGGAGATGAGAATGGGTGCCTGGAGTGATTTCCCGAGAAAAGTTGTCGTCAAGGAAATATCGTCGTAATTCAGTTCAGGCAAACAGCAATGCTCAAAACGAAAGCGCTCAAATCCGTTGCTGAGTTGCTGGAACTGTACGGACTCTTCCAGACAAATTCGCAAATGATCGGCTTTTCGAGTCTGAGTATTACTCATTGCTGGGAGAAAGAATGGAAACGAATCTTTTTAAGGGTAGAGGCTCCAGGCTGAAACCAAACGGTTTGTTGCTGTCAATGAACGATTTCTCCGTTTATTGGACTATGGCGATCTGAAAAAAGGCTGCAAGGCTCATCGGTAGCGCCGAGCCAGCAATTATGGTCCAGAAAAAATAGCGGCTTCTACATCTTCGCGACTGAGCGAATATGGGAAACTGCGCACCACATCGTCGCCATTGTCGCCAGCTTGGAAATAGCGAACAGATAAGACTTCAACTTCTAAACTCAGTTCAGCTTGCCATTGTGATCGCGAAACATCCCAGCAATTCAGCGGCTCTTTTTTTTGCTGACAGCCATGGTCTCTCAGCCATTGTTCGATTACGGGTAGCGGATGGTTATAAAGGGGCGTATCAGCTGAAGGTATTTTCATTGAGATTGTTGGCAGACCCCATAAGGCCGTCTTAAGAACCGCTCAAAACCTAACATATTTAAGGTCTCTAGAAATTTTGCTCAGGGGTTCATAACGTCTTGATACTGACAGCGACGCCAAACAACATCCGAACAATTTTGTCCGTGCAGAAGTTATAGCAGCAGTCACCTTTGTAAGGTGACTGCTGCGTGCCAGAACGCTCTAGAATTAGCCTTCTCAAAATCAGAGGCATCCTAAGCGATCTGGTGAAAACGATATCTCAAAAAATGGACGTAACTGGATTCGAACCAGTGACCTCTACGATGTCAACGTAGCGCTCTAACCAACTGAGCTATACGTCCAAGCGGCTTATTAGTATAGCCTCGCCCTGGGAAAGCTGCAACTGACCTATTGACCCTATTGACTGCCCAATATAAACAGACTCAACAAGGTGCCACTATTCCACAAACTATGCACCAACATACTCGCCAGCAAATTACGCGATCGCGTGTAAACAATCCCAAGGACTACACCTAAGGCCGTGAGGGGCAGAACCTCCGCCAAACTGAGATGAGCAAACGAAAACACCAAGCTACTCAGCACAATTGCTGCCCACACCGGAACATAACGAGTCAGGGACGGCAGCAAAAAGCCCCGAAACATGATTTCTTCAAAAATGGGGGCTGCGATCGCAGCGGTCAAGAAAAAGATGAGTAACGCCCACCGATCTTGGGCTTGGAGCGCCAGCAGTAGCAAAGGATTGCTGCCGCCCTGACCCTGCCACAGCTGTTGATTAATCAAAGACACCAGCACCACAACCGGCACTGCCACTAAATACCCGGCAATTCCCCAGCCAAGCCAATTTCCCAGAAACTGAAACTTAAACCAGTCAGGAGGCAAGGGTTGATATTGCTGAATAGACGCCAGCAACACCCCTAACCCTGCGATCGCAACGCCCAAATAACAACCCAATACATAGAGCGCCTGAAATCGAATCGACCCCCCGCTGGGATTAATGCCTAACAGACCAATGGCTAAGGGAAGCACGAGCTGCGAAATCAGGAAAAAGCCCACAACCAGGACCTGCCAGACCGTCTCCCAATCCCAGGGCGTGTCCCAGGGTGTACTGCTATTGGTCGCGAGGATTGCATCGTTTTTTTTGACCAACCGCTGTCCCAATAAAAAGATCAGAATTCCTACACCTAAAAGACCTGCAAAAAAGGGCAGCCCGCCGATTAAGCCCAGCTTGATGACCGCTTCAGACGCTTGCTCCCGAATTTGGAGATTTAGCTGACTTAGGGCAACGTCATTACCCTCGACAACAAACAACTTTCTCAAAGCTAGCCACTCAAACCAACCGTCCAGGCCGTTTTTTATGGTTAACTCAGCATCCGCTACCGGCTGAGCGGGCTCACTCCAAAGCGCTTGTAAGGTTTGGGCAATTGAAGAATTGCGGGGATTTTGCCCCGCCTGTTCCCAGTTTTGAAATGCTTGGGTTGGCTCATCTGTTTGGGTTTGTAGTAATCCGATCAGAACTTGCGTTTGAGCAATGAATTCTGTGGTTTCTGTCAGCGTGGTTTCGGTCTGGGCGATAGTGGCTTGGCTGACAACTTCGGCCGCCAGCGTAGACCCGTCTTCAACCGAATCATCAAACTGACGTTCCAATTGCGCCTGTAGCTGCTCTCGGGTCTGAACTGCTTGGGTTTCTGCTTCTTTAAACTGTGCGATCGCAGTGGTGTAGGGTTCTGTCCCCAAAAGTGCATTCCGCAAACTTTCCGCCTCAACCGGATCGGTGTCATCAAATCCCGTGAACTCAGTCGCGGCCAGCACAAGATTGGTCTGATAAAGCTGAAGCCTAGCTTGAATTTGCGGCTGATTGAGACTGCCCCCCAAAGAGAGTAATGCCGGACCTACAGAAATTAAGGTCAGCACAAGTAATAGCAGTCGCTTTAAAGTCATAGAGCTTTTGGTGAATTGAAGACGAATGAGCCACCCAAAGATAAGCGCAAAATCTGATGCAAACGAGAGCAGGAGTCTGGCAATTAAGCCAAACAAAACGAAAAATGTCTTAAGCGCGCCAGTCCAAGAAATCGGCTACCGATGGACTTAATTATCTTAGGAGGGTTTGCTGGCAAACTCATACGCCGGAAATCCCGACCTGAATGCCCCCCACTAAGCCTCCTGAAAACCAGGCTATGATAGACTCCGGTTCCTGAGAACCATTACAGTTTTGGACCGCAAGGATGTTCGGGAAAGCTCATGAGTCAAGGTACGCTCTTCGATAAGGTTTGGGATTTACATACCGTTGGTACATTGCCGTCGGGCCAAACGCAACTATTGATCGGTCTGCATCTGATTCATGAAGTCACCAGTCCCCAGGCCTTTGCCATGCTCCGCGAGCGAGGTTTAAAGGTGGCTTTTCCGGAACGAACTGTCGCCACGGTTGATCATATTGTCCCCACAGAAGATCAAGCCCGACCTTTCTCCGACGGCTTGGCGGAAGAGATGATTCAGGCGCTCGAAAAAAATTGTCAAGATTTCAGCATTCGCTTTTGCAGCATTGGCTCAGGCTCTCAAGGCATTGTGCATGTGATTGCACCCGAACAAGGACTTACCCAACCGGGTATGACGGTTGCCTGCGGCGATTCTCACACCTCTACCCATGGCGCATTCGGTGCGATCGCCTTTGGGATTGGAACCTCCCAAGTGAGAGACGTTCTCGCGTCTCAAACCCTTGCCCTTTCCAAGTTGAAAGTACGCCGGGTAGAAGTAAATGGAGAGCTTAATCCCGGTGTTTATGCTAAAGATGTTATTTTGCACATCATTCGTACTTTGGGGGTAAAAGGCGGCGTCGGCTTCGCTTACGAGTATGCCGGGAACACGTTTGAACGCATGTCCATGGAAGAGCGCATGACTATTTGCAACATGGCCATTGAAGGCGGAGCTCGCTGTGGCTATATCAACCCGGATCAGATTACTTACGACTACCTCAAGGGTCGTGACTTTGCCCCCAAAGAAAAAGATTGGCAAAAAGCGGTTGCTTGGTGGGAAAGCCTCCGTTCAGATGAAGATGCCCAATATGACGATGTAGTCATCTTCGATGCGGCGGATATCCCCCCGACCGTTACTTGGGGCATTACCCCCGGTCAAGGCATTGCCGTCAATGAATCGGTCCCCAATTTAGAAGAGCTGCCGGCAAACGATCGCAAACTCGCGGAAGAAGCTTATTCGTACATGAAAATTCAGCCGGGTCAGCCCCTTACCGGTTTACCAGTAGATGTTTGCTTTATTGGGAGCTGCACCAATGGGCGTTTAAGCGATCTACGGGAAGCCGCTTTGTTTGCCAAAGGACGTCACGTCAAAGATGGTGTCAGGGCCTTTGTTGTGCCGGGTTCTGAACGGGTGAAAGCGGCAGCTGAAGCAGAAGGTCTCCACCAAATTTTCGAAGCGGCAGGGTTTGAATGGCGAGAGCCGGGCTGCTCTATGTGTTTGGCGATGAATCCAGATAAGCTCAAGGGGGACCAACTAAGTGCTTCCTCTTCCAACCGTAACTTCAAGGGACGCCAAGGGTCTTCAACCGGTCGCACGCTTTTGATGAGTCCTGCGATGGTCGTTGCGGCGGCAATTAATGGACAGGTGACGGATATTCGTAACTGGGTTCAAACTTCAGCTTAAGCGCCTTGCTACTTTTCTAAATTGTTCAGAAGTGAATTTGCCATGAGTAAAGTTAAACAAGTCAAAGGTCGAGGAATTCCAGTTATTGGACACGACATCGACACAGATCGCATCATTCCGGCCCGTTTTTTGCGTTGCGTAACGTTCGATGGACTAGGAGAGCAAGCTTTTGCCGACGATCGTGCCCAAAGCAATGGTCAACACCCATTTGACTTGCCCCATCATCAAGGCGCCAGTATTTTAGTTGTTAACGGCAATTTTGGCTGTGGCTCATCCCGGGAGCACGCTCCTCAATCTATCGCTCGCTGGGGCATTCAAGGCATTATTGGCGAAAGTTTTGCCGAAATTTTCTTTAGCAATTGCTTAAGCATCGGCATTCCTTGTGTCGTGGCTCACCCTGCTGAGGTAAAAGCTTTACAAGCCCACATAACAGCCAATCCCCTAGCTGTGCTCACACTCTGCCTCGAATCATTGATGGTTTCAACTGGGGGCAAGGAAATTTCATTGGAAATTCATTCGGGGGCTCGGCAATCTCTGCTGGCTGGCCATTGGGATAATTGCAGACATTTAGCGAGTAATTTTGAGGCTGTACGTTCAACGGCCTCCAACCTCCCCTACGTAGCCTGGAGCTAGCACGGCAAGGGTTAAAGCGATTAATTTGCGGGCTAATTGCATTGGCTAACGGTCAATTTTGATTCTCGGCGGCGGAGAAATAGGCTTGGACCTGTTATCGATTGCCTAAACATACCCACATTCTCCCTATTAATCTCTTGATGCACTGATTACTTGCTTGGATGCCATGGGTCGATTATCAGTTAGTAAACCCATTTTGAACTTAGTTTGCGACCAGAGATTACTACTCGGCAAGAGTTTGGACGCACTCACCTGTCCCATTGCTTAATCAATTTGGTATAGTTTGGAGCTGAATTGATTGGCCACAGCAGTATGCAGTGATCACCACCCAGAATTAGATTAGGTCCTGCGTAATCTACTATTGCGGGCGACATTACATTAATCACTATCTCAGTCAAGCCGATGTAAACTTGGTTTATTTTGCTGGGGTTGACCTTCTTCGGGGATTTTTTGTTAACTCTTAAGATTTTACAAATGAAAAGTTACTTTATTTTTCTTAGTATAAAGGTTCGGGTGCCATGACATTTGCCAAGATGTAGTCGGGGATCACCAGAAAACAGTCTAAATTTATCAAAATAATCATTTTTTGTTGTTTTTAGCCATCAAATCAACTCAGGAACGAAGAAACGGTGATTTGTAAAAATCGAGGGCTTTTTTATATATAGCTGTGTATTGCGAAAACTTCAAAATGACTTTTTTTCAATACATCAAAAAGTAATTTGCTCAGACCTTTT
>JBCDHF010000045.1:0-16037 GCA_038750375.1 Cyanobacteria bacterium P01_H01_bin.15 | reverse complement strand
GGACCAACAATGACACTGTCAGGAGAACAACAAATATTTCGCCTCAAAGATGTGCTGAACTACGATGATGACAGCATCTGGGATGGGCAATCCGATCACCTGCAGGCCTTATTTGATATTCCGTTGATCATGGGAAGTGACTTTGCGGAGGGGATGACTCTATTTCCCTGTCTGGGATATAACGATAGTCTGATGGTCGTATACGATCGGCCTGATGCACAACGAATGTTAGAGGATAACGCTGTTTTTGCAGACGTTTTTCGGTTACCTGCTTAGACCAAGAAATCCGGACTATGGGAGAGACCTGGCCACCTCAATACATAGGGCCAGGGGGGCGTCGGTTTTAATGGCTTGGGGATCCAGATGGGTGCAGGTAGCGGTGTAATTTAAATCGGCGGTTCGGGCGCGATCGCAAATTCCCTTGAAACAGAAATTCTTGGGGAACCGGCAAGAGAACACCGCCTGCTTGCGCATCCCAGGAAGCTCCTAACAACGCGGGTAAATCGACCTCTTCTTGCCAAATACTGCGTAACAAAATCGTCCGTTCTGGGGCTAAGTGTCGAATCTTGGTGATCGCAGCAATATCGGTGGTCCCGGCTTCTAAGTACAGCTGCTCCGGAGAGCCCCAGTTCCGGGCCTCAGCCACCACCTGCAAATAGTGGGGATTTTGGCTATCTGGAAACTCTTGAATCATCGCCGCCCCTGGATTAGATGTTCGGCACAAGACAAACACGCCGCGATCGCCATACATCAAAAAGGCGGCAGCATGGTCCCAACCTGCATAGGGACTTAACGTGACAGCATCAACTCCCCAGTCCTGAAAGATGGTCCGCGCAAACACCGTGCTGGAATTTAAATCCCCATGCTTGACATCCAAGATAAGTGGCAGTTCTGCTGGTACCGCCTGGCGCACCCAGTTGAGTAAGGTAAACCCTTCTATTCCCAGTGCCTCATAGAAGCCAAATCCCAACCGATAGGCACAAACCAGATCCTGAGTTTGCTCAATTAACCTTCCTAAATAGTCCCGAAAATTAGCAGTCGTTCCGGCACGACCACCGAGTAGTTCGAGATTGGCGTCCAAATTTCCCGTTAACAGCGTTTGATTATTTGTGATCGCAGCCGTTAACTTTTCGGAAAAACCCATAGCGTTTCTCTTAAATGGGCTTTATATCCTAACAACTCAAAACGCTTGCTTTAAGCGGCTTGAGAGAGCCCTTCACCTGCCAAAACACCTCGATAAAAGCCCTGCAATTGCTGGGTTGCAGCCTGCCAACCCCATCGTTCTGCTTCCTGTCGCGCATTAGCCCGCAAGGTTTCTCGCTCGTCTCGAGCCGCTAATAACCGTTGGGTTGCGGCAATCGCGCCTCTCGGGTCGTCTGGTGCGAACAGATAACCATTGACCCCATCGGTCACAATATCCGGAATACCGCCAGAATGTGCAGCGACCACCGGGCAGCCCGCAGCCATGGCCTCCAACAGCACCAGTCCCAACGTTTCCGTCCGGGAGGGAAACACAAACGCATCCGCTGAAGCAAACGCTGACGCCAGTTCTAACCCTTGAAGATAGCCAACAAAATGTGTGGCAGTTCCGGCAAAATGAGCTTCTAATGCTTCGCGATGGGGCCCATCCCCCACAATAGCCAACCGAGCTTCCGGTATCGCTTCGAGGACCGGTTTAATTTCATCAATTTGCTTTTCAGCAGAAACCCGACCGACATAAAGCAACAGCGGCGCCTCCGGATGACCTTCGGATAAGCGATTACGCATGGTTAAGGAGGTTAAATGGGGCTGAAAAAGCTCGGTATCCACCCCCCGCTGCCACAAATCCAGACGCTCTACCCCGTGCTCCGCCAACTCATTGACCATGGCAGATGACGTACATAAATTAAGCCGTGCTTGATTGTGAACGGCTTTGATCATCTCCCACAACATGCCTTCAAAAGCACCGAGACCATAATGCTGTAAATATTGAGGCAAATGAGTGTGATAAGAGGCAACCAATGGCGTTTGGGACGTTTTGGCAAAAAATAAACCGCCCAAACCTAAAACCGCCGGATTAACAATGTGAATCAGATCGGGCTGAAACTCATCGAGGACTTCTCCAATACTCGGGCGTGGCAGCGCCAGCTTCAGTTCCGGATACAGGGGGAATGCGATGCCCGAGACCCCATGGATCTTGGCTCCTTTATATTCCGTCATGCCCCCTTCCGGGCAAACTACCAACACCTCATCGCCCATCCGCTGCAACTGCTCAACGGTATGTCGTAAGCGGGTTACAATCCCATCGACTTTGGGTAGAAACGTTTCGGTAAATAAGGCAATTCGCATCAGAAAAAAACTGAGTTCAACACTTTAACGCTCGCCAGATTAATTAGAGTACGCATAATTCTGAGTCACTTAATCTTAGAGATCGCCAGCAGGCAATCACCTCTGCACAAAAGCAGTGATTGCTATAAGCAGGATTGCATAAAAGGGGCGACATCCCAAAAGACACAAAAAAATGTGATCGCAAGCATCATAAAGTTTGCGATCACAAAGAGATAATTTTAGAAAAATCCCAGCTAATTAAATTGCATGTTAACGCCGCCAAGAGACTTTCGGTAAGATTTGAGTCTTATCAACGCGGTTTTGGTACTTCGTAGCAAAGTTCAACAGAGAATCTAACAGCGAATCAGAGAGCAAATGGGGCTCCAAGCCCAAATCCAGGAGCTTCGTATTTTTCGCATTGAAATAGTGCTCTTCTAGCTCAACGCGAGGATTATCAACGCTCTTGACTTCTACTTTGAGACCCATAGCGGCACCAGCAGTCTGAACCATCTTCGCTAAGTCAGCGACGCTGAAGAGTTCAGTAAATTGGTTAAAGACACGGAATTCGCCCGGTTCTGCCGGATTTGCGATCGCGAGTTCCATACAGCGAACCGTGTCGCGAATGTCGAGCAAACCTCGGGTTTGACCCCCTTTGCCATAAACCGTGAGCGGGTGACCGATGGCCGCCTGAATACAGAAACGGTTGAGGGCGGTACCAAAAACACCGTCATAGTCGAGGCGGTTAATTAACAGCTCATCCATGCCGGTTTCTTCGGTGAGAACGCCGTAGACAATGCCTTGATTCAGGTCAGTAGCCCGGAGCCCCCAAATTTTGCAAGCAAAATGGATGTTGTGGCTGTCATGGACCTTGGACAGATGGTAGAAACTACCCGGTTGCTTCGGATAGGGCAGGGTATCTTTGCGACCGTTATGCTCAATAGTTATATAGCCTTCTTCGATATCAATATTAGGGGTGCCATACTCACCCATGGTGCCCAGCTTAACTAAATGGGAATCGGGAAAATCTTCCTTCATCGCATAAAGAACATTGAGTGTGCCCACAACATTATTGACCTGAGTCATGACCGCATGCTCACGATCAATCATGGAATAAGGGGCAGACCGCTGCTCACCAAAGTGAACAACTGATTCGGGCTCAAACTCCCGGAAGGTTTTGCTGACAAATTCGTAATCAGTCAGATCACCCACATACAAGTCAATTTTTTTCCCAGTCAGTGCTTCCCAACGAGCCAAACGCTGTTCAATCGGCGCGATCGGGGTGAGGGTATTCACCCCTAATTTCAGGTCCCAGTAGCGTCGGACCAAACTGTCGAGAATGCCGACTTCATAACCTTTGTTGGAAAGATGCAGTGCCGTTGCCCAACCACAATAACCATCACCGCCAATTACCAGGACTTTCATATCGGGATTACTTCGTTTTGTTGCCAATTTCAGGAGTCAATTTACCGAGGTTCGAGCGCCCCCCCGGCTGAGCATATCAGAAAAAACTCTGTTTCTCAGATTACTACTTGGCGAGACCTTTTGTGAAACCCCAACGAATTCTGCCGCTAGGTCCGTAAACTGCTGGCCGCCAAAAGCAAACAAATCCAACCAACCAAAAACGCAACGCCACCAATCGGAGTGATTGCGCCCAGCCAGCGAATTCCAGTCACACTCAGCGCATACAAACTTCCAGAAAAGAGGAAGGTGCCCGTGATAAAGGCGTAACCGGCTGCTTGCAAAGCGCCATTACCAACCAACGGATCGCTCAGCAACAACAATGCAACGAGCAGCAACCCCAACGCGTGATACATCTGATACTGCGTGCCCGTTGCAAAGATTTCTAAAGCGCGCTCACTCAGTTGCGATCGTAAAGCATGGCTAGCAAAGGCCCCGGCCGCAACACTTAAGCCACCGAAAATAGCAGCCATTGTCATAAAAAAAGCGGACATCAATTCTCTCTCAGGCTGTTTGTGCAAATAGCGGCGCTATTCGGTCTCTACCCAAATGCGATTAAGCTGTTGCTCCCAGGCGACCAAAAATTGCTTTTTTTCTTCTGGACTGCGATCGAGACTGCCCATCATGCCCTCCTCATAAAATCGAGTCAGGGTCTGCATTGTCTCTGTAAGCGACTGGCCCCGCTGCTTAGAAGCTTGGACAATTTGACGAATACGGGTGTCAATGAGTTGACCAAACACATCGTCGAGCTTAACTTCCCAAAGCGCCAACAGCTGGGCGATGGCAAGCTGCAAATCATCGATCGTCAGGCTTTCCCGAGGATGATGAAAAATCACCCACAGCAAACCCTGATCAAAGGCGTAGCGCACTTGCTGAGTCCGCTCAAAATTAGCCTGCAAAAGGAATTCAGCATAGGGAGCCGCAGCCTCTGCTGTGACAACGGGAGCAAATGCTCTAAGCCAAGATCCGTCTGCCGACAATATTACGAATAACCGCAATCCTTCGCGCTCGATTTTCCACGTATCGGGTCCTGGCTGGCTCACCGAATCTGCCTCAAACAGACGAGTCAAAACCTCGGTGATCTCATTAATTTGCATGGTTTAATCTGAAAAATTGCAGTTTTTTCAGCTTAACGGAGTTTTTGCGGAAGGGTAGGTCTGCGAGGTTGATGAATCCATCGTTGAAAATTCAGGTCCGTCGCTCGTTCACGATTGAAACCAAACGATGATCTGGCCAAAAACTGACTCCCTGGAAATGGATTGTGATATAGCCACCCGGTGATTCACTTGAGTGCCCCAATTATCTCTCCCAGAAACAATCACCTTAAGGATAATGAGAACGAAGCCGCAGAGTTTGCGCGCTGGAGTCAAACAAGCTTAATTATGCGAGGAAAAGAAGATATGCGTATTCTCCACACGATGCTGCGAGTTGGTGATCTGCAAAAATCCATTGATTTCTACACCAGCATTCTGGGAATGAATTTGATCCGCCAAAAAGACTATCCCAGCGGCAAATTCACCTTGGCATTTCTCGGTTACGGGCCCGAATCGGAGCAAACAGTCATTGAATTGACCTACAACTGGGGCGTCGAAAGCTATGAACTAGGCAGCGCTTACGGGCATATAGCTCTTGGGGTTGATGATATCTACGGCACTTGCGATCGCATTACGGCTCAAGGCGGCAATGTCTCCCGGGCGCCAGGACCAATGAAGCATGGCTCAACAGTGATTGCCTTTGTCGAAGATCCGGATGGCTACAAAATTGAGCTCATCCAGCTCGGAACGCAAGGATCTACGGAAAAGAAGGCAATGACCGCGACAGCCTAGCGTGAGTGAGGACTCTGCCAGCGAATTAAGCGATTAGAGCCTAAAAGCATTAGTCTGGTAGAAACAACGGCGTCATGACTTTCGCCTGGTTATTGTGGATCGCGGTTTTTTTTTATCGGCTTTTTAGTATCCGTTAATCAATGGCCATCAATTTCGAACAATTTAAGTCCCGCAATATTTTCTACTCACTTGCGATTTTTCGAGGATTGTTTGGGTGGGGTTTGTTCCCCGCCCGCTAATGATTGCGCTTATTTTGGCTGTGCTTGCTGTTTTGCTGGGCTCCGCTTTATGTTCGGGGTCTGAAACTGCCTTGTTATCAGTCCCCATTTTGCGAGTCCGTCAACTTGCCCAAAACAGTCGACCCAACTCCTTGGCTTTACTGAGTATTCGGCAAAAAATTAATCGCCCGATCGCCACCATTGTTGTGATCAACAATGTGTTCAATATTGTGGGCAGCATCATCGTTGGGCGTTTAGCGACCCAAGTTTTCGGCGCGGCTTGGCTGGGAGTCTTTTCCGCGATTTTGACGTTTCTGATTATCGTTTTTGCTGAAATTATCCCCAAAACCATCGGTGAACGGTTTGCAGAACCGATCTCTTTAGCAATCGCGTTACCGCTGCGCTTCTTGACGTGGCTACTATCGCCATTCGTCTGGCTCATCGAACGCGTTACCCTCCCCTTAACGGGAACCAAAAATGTCCCTGCGATAACTGAAGCCGAAATTCAATTTTTGACCCGCATCGGCTACCAAGAAGGCGCGATCGAGGACGACGAAGCCGACATGATTGCTCGCGTGTTTCAACTCAATGATCTGACCGCTGGCGACCTGATGACACCCAGAGTTATCGTCACCTATATCCGCAGCGACTTAACCCTCACAGAGACTCAACCAGCCATCATTGCCTCGCAACACAGCCGCATTGTGGTGATCGAAGAAGAGATTGATCGCGTTGCAGGTACTGTGCTGAAAACCGAACTCCTGACCGCCATTCTGGGAAACCGAGAGGAGCGGCTGGTATCTTCTTTGACCCGTCCAGTTCACTTTGTCCCCGAGACCATTCGTGCCGACAAGTTGCTGAAGCTCTTTCAAGAAACCCGTGAACATTTGATGGTAGTACTTGATGAATATGGCGGGATGGCGGGGGTCATTACCTTAGAAGATGTCTTAGAAGTCATTATTGGTGAAATTGTCGATGAAACCGACCGCAGCGTTGATTTACAGCGATTAGCCCGCAATAAGCGCGTTCGCCTTCTTAAATCTCGCGGCTTAGTGGAAGCATCGGCACCAACTTCACCGTCTGGAGACCTCTAGGTTGGGTGAAATTTGAGGGAGTCAGATCTGACGGCTATTTTTGGGTTCCGAAAGAATACAAAGTTACACCCAGAACCTAGAATGAATCTTCGAAATGTGAAGACAGTCGCCCCTGCCCAAAAAGTGACTAGGGAAAAACAGGGTCTTCTAAATGCAGAGCAATCGCCATGGCAGCCGCCCCTTTACGAAGGTGCTGACTGCCTACCATAACGCTTTTCAATCGAGCATCAGAGCTAGATATATTCTGAGCAGTCTTGTGAAAGCGATATCTACTTCGTGAACCATCCAGGAGCATTGTCCCCGTGAAAATTCGAGAAATGATGAAACAACATTTCCGTCATTTCAATGCTGCGACATGTCTTGAGGCCGCAGAAGCTTGGGTTCAGCAGCTGGAGAAGGGGAATAAAATGCTCCTCAGTATGGCAGGAGCGATGAGCACAGCGGAGCTTGGTGTATCTTTGGCGGAAATGATTCGTCAAGGCAAAATTCACGGGATTTGCTGTACCGGTGCCAACCTAGAAGAAGATATATTCAATCTGATTGCCCATAAACACTACAAAAGAATTCCCAACTATCGCTATCAGACGCCCGACAATGACAAAGCGCTTCTGGCAGAAGGACTCAACCGGGTTACCGATACCTGTATTCCGGAAGAAGAAGCGATGCGCAAACTTGAAAGCCGAGTATTAGCCATTTGGCAGAGGGCGGAACGCACGAATGAAAGACTCTTTCCGTACCAAGTTCTATATCGCTTGTTGGCTAGCGGGGCATTGGAATCAGAGTATCAAATTGACCCAACGCACTCCTGGGTTCTCGCGGCGTATCAGAAGCAGTTGCCAATTTTTACCCCCGGTTGGGAAGATTCCACTTTGGGCAATATGTTTGTGGCGCAAACCCTTAAAGGCACAATTCAGCAAATAGATACTGTCAAAAGCGGCCTTGAGCAGATGGCCTACTTCGTACAATGGTATCAAGAACATACTCAATCCCAAGCCATGGGTTTTTTCCAGATTGGGGGCGGCATTGCGGGGGATTTTCCGATTTGTGTGGTGCCGCTGATTCGGCAAGATCTCCAAACAGACTGCAAACTTTGGAGCTATTTCGCGCAAATTAGCGACTCCACCACCTCCTATGGATCGTATAGTGGGGCGACGCCCAACGAAAAAATTTCCTGGAACAAGCTTGACGTAGACACCCCTACTTTTGTGATTGAGTCGGATGCCACGATCGTTGCACCTTTAATTTTTAACTACGTGTTAGACAATTAAAATGTTTTCGACACGCAAGTCTAAGGCGTTCTGCAAAAATTTCTCCCAGCATTTTTGCCCAGGTGCCGAATAATCACAAAAGAGTCAAATACGAGTCAAGTTCAGGCACTTTCCAAGCGCTTTGAACGGGTCTTCGATTTATCTCCCAAAAAGGTTAAGTTAAGTAACACTACATTCTGGGAGTAAATAGTTACGATGTCAGCAAACGTTGAGATTTATACTTGGAGCCGCTGTCCGTTCTGCATTCAAGCAAAAAGTTTGCTGAATGAAAAAGGGGTCGAATTTACTGAATACAGTTTGGACGGAGATGAAGACGGACGGGACAAAATGGCTGAGCGGTCAAACGGTCGTCGTAGCCTGCCCCAAATTTTTATTGATGATCGTCATATCGGCGGCTGCGATGATCTGCACGATTTAGACGCAAGTGGTGGGTTAGAGTCTTTGCTGAAGCTTGGATAGCCCCCTAGGCTCGTTCTATCCTTACGAGCTTATTTCGATATTTTTTTAGCGATATTTGGCAACGTTTGTAAAGCTTGAGCTATGCGGCTTTGGTTCGCTTCCCAAGAGTACTCCGCATTCACTAATTTGTAAGCTGCCCCGGCTAATTTTCGAGCTCGCTCAGGTTGGTTCCATAATTCTGTGATCGCAGCCGTGATCTGCTCAGCTGTTTCGTGTATCAATGCGGTCTGGTCACTTGCAATTCTGATGCCTTCAATGCCCTTAGGAGTAGTCACAACAGGCAGTCCCGCAGCAAACGCTTCCAAAATCTTGAGTCGGGTTCCACTACCAGCCTGGAGTGGTAAGACCATGACGCTGGCTGCAGCCAGATAGGGCGCAACGGTCTCAACGCGGCCAGTTACAACAATATCGGGATCTTTATCAGCGGCTTCCCGCATTTTGCCAGTGGGGTTGAGTCCAACTAGCAGCAGACGACAATCGGAATAACGCTGTTTGAGCTGAGGGTAAATTTGTTCAATTAAAATCCTCGCTGCTTCGCCATTCGGTGGGTAATTGTAGGTGCCTGTGAAAATGACTTGGTGAGGGGTTAGCGGAAGATCAGGCGGCAGAGTCTGCGTCCCACTCAAAATAGGAGCGTAATCTTGAACGTTGACAGTATTTGGGATGATATGGGTTTTGTCGTCTAAGCCGTAAAGCCGTCCTAAAATCTGGGCATCTTGCTCACTACACACCCAGGCTTGGGAAGCATTAGCTAAACAAGCTTTTTCGACCGCGTACATCCGAGGCAGCTGGATACGGGTTTTGCCAAAAGTCTGCTCAAATAAATTGGCTTCCGCATTGTGGTTATCAAAGATCAGAGGCAGTTTCAATTTCTTAAGTCGCCAAAGATATGCAAATAAATAGACCTCAGCCACGACGATTAAATCTGGCTGACAGCTATTAATTAGTCTTTTGAGGGCCTGCCAGGCTTCTGAGGAAAAATATCGATCAATATCAGGTTGTCCCCACGGTCGCAAAGGCCAAAGCCTGCGACCCAAGCGATCTTGCCAGTTGATTTCTGTCAGTCGATGATGCGCCCAGTGGTGGATACTAGGATAGGTTTGGGGAACAATCGGATCGAGGTTAACTGAAAAAACAGTTACTTGTCCCCATTGAGCAAGGGCATTAATCGTCTGCCAATTCCGCAATGAAGATCCCCCAATAGGCGGGTATGGGCGGTAGCGAGTAACCAATAAAGATTTCAACATGACTTTTAAGCTAGCTGGTGCGGCCGCTTGAGACGCAGAGCTGTTAACCGGGCGCTCGACTTACACTGCTGATTTCAAGGGCGGGGCTATATTATCGGTGACCAAAGCTTTTTCAATGGCCCTTTGAGCTGCTTCCCAAGAATACTGAGCTTGGACAAGCTGAAGAGCTCGCTGCCGAAGATGCGATCGCAAATCGGGGTCTTGCCACATACGCACGGCTTCAGCGATTAAATCGCCAGTGGTATCAGCAATTAGCAGCTCTTGATTATGGGTTGCCTCTAAACCTTCGCTGCCCTTACTCGTTGAAATAACTGGACAGCCAGACGCCATTGCTTCCAATATCTTGAGCCGCGTCCCACCGCCCTGGCGAAGGGGCACAATCATGGCGCGAGCAATCGCGAGATAAGGGCGCACATCGGGAACACTCCCCGTCACCAAAATATTCCGATCTGCAGCAGCTGCAGCTTCCATAAATGCGGTCGGACACCGACCGACTAAAAGTAAGGTAAAGTCGCCTAATTGCGACCGCAGCTGAGGATAAATTTCAGAGAGCAGCCATTCTACAGCGATAGTATTGGGTAAATACGAAAGCTGACCCATAAATAATAGGTAGGACTGCTCCGAATTCAGACCCTTAGGAATCGGTTCTTGCTGATTCCTCGCTAGCTCATAGCTATTTACATTTACCGCATTCGGCACAACAAAACTCGGTTGGTTATAGCGAGCCTGCAGCAATTTTTGATCGGGTTGAGAGCACACCCAGGTTTGCCGAGCGATTTGTAAAAAAGCCCGCTCCATCGCGAGCAGCTGTGGATATTGACGGCGAAATTTTAGCTGTGATCGCAAATTATTTGCTTGGCTGTATTTCTGCTGATAAATGTCTGCTTCCACATTGTGCTCATCGAAAATAATGGCACACCCAAAATCGCGTACTGTTTGGAGATAGCGAAATAGCCAAACCTCTTCAAATATCACGACATCCGGTTTAAATTCAGACAAAATAGCCGCTAGTTCTCTCGCACCTTGCTGAGCATAAGCCCAGTCCGCTTCCGGATGACCAAAGCGCCTTAACCACCAGAATCGACGAGCCCAAGATTCTTTTCCTGTCCTGGCCTCTACCACATTACAGTGACGCCATAAACTCAAACCTGCGATCGCTTTGCGTTCAGGATTCCAGTTCGAAAAGGAAAATACCCCGACCTCGCCCCAGTTCATCAGAATGTTCATGTTCTGCCAGTTTCTGAGTGCCACGCCGCCCACGGGAGGGTAGGGAATATTTTTTGTAATAAATAGCGATCGCAAAAACACTCTCCCAGTCTAGGAGTTAGTCAGATGACCTCAATCATATAGCAAGAGTTCTGCCGTCTTTGAACAAGGTTTTCTGGTGTTCAAGTATTGTCTTTGACCTGCAGAACGTACTTAGGTACGGCAGCCACCTATCTTGTAGAGGCGCGGCTGCAAGTCAGAACAGTTTAAGAATAGACAACTGAGAATGAGAACTACTCTACGGGACCTAGCGAAGGCTATCGCTCATGAAAAGATTGCGATCGATTTCTCTCACCACTCGGATTGCCCAATCATCCACATTTTGGATAAAAAAAGCTTTAGGCGACAGCAGCCCAAAGCCCAAAATAATAATCTTCTTGCAATAGACGGTTTCTTCGCCGCAGACCGACTGAACGCGCCCGATGAAACCTGTCAGGAGAGAGATCTAAACATTAACTTTGACATTATCCTTCGCCGACTCTGCCATTAACGCCTTCTCTAAGCCCATAATCTGTTTCGCCTGAGAAGACAAAGCATTAATGTCGAGCACATTTGCAATCAAGGCATCGAAAGAGAATATGCCTGCACCATTAATCAAGAAAAATAAGAAGCAAGCTGCATAAATCGCAGACAGTTCCAAATAAGGGATGCTGAATCCAGCGACCAAAACGTGGTGATACATCGCCACACACATGGTTGAAAATAGACCTAGCGCTGCCGGACGAGTAAATAAACCAATTGCTACCAGCGGAGCCCCCAGCAACTCGGTGAAAGCAGCAACGTAGCTTAACAAGATGGGGAAAGGTAAACCCATGTAGGCAACATAGGCTTCTGCAAAACTTTCAATGTCAGATAGCTTGTCTAGACCGTTGTGGATCATCATGCCGGCCACAACAAAACGCATTAAAGCATAGCCAGTCTGACCTAGACGAGTGGGAGAAACTGTCGGCTTCAACACTGCCGATAGTAAAGATGTAATGTTCATAACTGTAGGAAGCGCTTAGGCGATCGCAGAAACTAGGAGTGAATTAAAGCTCTATTTACTAAACGTAACAGAAACTATTAATTTATGTAACCAGAAGATGAGAGTAAATACTCGGTCACTTGTTTGCGCACTCGATGCGAAGGTCCTACAACGAAACCGCCAGCCCTTCCAGTCAGAACAAAGATGCTAGGCGCAAAACTATATGAGAAACAGATGAAAGCTAAGTCAAAAAAAGACTGATTCAAAAGGCTCTCCACTTCTCAGTGAAATCTGGCTGAATAAAATGAAAACCGAAACAGTGAGCAGAGAACTTGAGTACATCCTCACCACCATTAATTGAAATCAGAGGCGGTCGCAAGAGCTTTGGATCAAACGTAATTCTCGATGGTGTAGATTTGACCATCCATGCTGGTGAAGCTTTAGTAATTATTGGTCCCTCTGGCACCGGAAAATCAACTTTGTTGCGTCTGATTGCAGGTTTACTTACCCTTGACGAGGGCGAAATGTCTATCAAAGGACAGCTGCAGACTCAGCTTTGGGATAATCGTGACCCCCTGCTACGCTTCAGCATGGTCTTTCAACAGGCAGCCCTCTTCGATTCACTAACGGTTCGCGAAAATGTCGGTTTCATGCTTTATGAGCACACCCGTCTCCCTCCATCACGTATTGAAGAGCAGGTGGAGCAAATGCTGGAACAAGTGGGTCTAGAAGGCACAGCCGAGCTTTATCCTGCTGAACTATCGGGCGGTATGCGAAAACGAGTTAGTTTTGCCAGAGCCCTAATGCACGATCCCAGCCAACCTAACTCCGCGCCTGAACTCATTCTGTACGACGAGCCCACCGCCGGTTTAGACCCCATTGCCTCTACCATCATTGAAGATCTCGTTCGCCAATTACAGAACCATAGTTGCGGAACGTATGTGATGGTCTCCCACCAGCGCAGCACGATTAAAAGAACTGCCGATCGCATCGTGTTTCTCTATAGTGGAAAGGTTCAGTGGACAGGGACCGTCAACGAGATTGAAACGTCCGATAATCCTTTAATTCAGCAATTTTTTGCCGGTAGTGTTGATGGTCCTATCCGAGTAGCAATTTAAGACATGCTGGACAAGTGAATTATCGGAGTAAAAGACCGGAAATTAAAACAAAAAACCCGGCCTTAATTGACCAGATTTCTGACTCTGACTAAAAGGTATCTATGCAATCAAGAACGTTGCGCGAAGGATCTTTGGGACTTTTCGTCCTGGCTGGAATCAGCCTGTTAGCAGGGAGCTTACTCTGGCTCAGAAATCTACAGTTTGGAAAAGCGGCAAATTACCGATTTGAAGTTTCTTTTCCCGATATCAACGGAGTTGTGGAAGGTGCGGCAGTCAATTATCGAGGGTCCCGCATCGGTACCGTATCCGCGATAGAGACAGCGACCGCCGATATCATCGTTGTCCTAGACGTGGAAAGTGACGTCGTCATTCCGCGAGAATCGGAGATCTTGGCAAACAGTGCAGGTCTGGTGGGTGAAACCTCGGTGGATATTACGCCGCCTGTCAATATTTCTGAGTCTGCATTGGCTCAAGACCCACGAGCACAAAATTGCGATCACAACCAGGTAATTTGCGCCGGAGATCAAGTCAACGGCCAACCAGGACCACAGTTGGTGCCCACCTTAGCCAGGCTTAACAAGCTGTATGGCTCACAGGAATTTTACGATAACCTACAAAACACAGCACAAAGCACGAGTTTAGCCGCCACCCGCATTGCGGTCCTCAGTAATGATCTTTCCCTGCTAGCCCAAGCCGTCCTTGAAGATGTGGACGCCTTTAGCAGCGCCGCTGACTCAATCGCGGAAACAGCCACAGAAACCCAAACCTTGGTCAAAAATCTAAACAGTGTCATCCTCGATAATCAAGCGGAAATCGCGTCAGCTCTGGAAAATACAAACGCCACGACCCAAGAACTAAATCGACTTATCGTTAGTAGTAACCAGTTGGTTCAAGACACAAACAGCGACTTGAACAAGGTTGCCCAAAACGTACAAACCAGTATTGGTTTAGTAAACGACCAACTTGCTCAACTCGATACCAGCAACCTCGTTACCAACCTAGAAACTTTGACATCAGATGCCGCGACTGTCACGAATAATTTACGGCTGCTCAGCGAAAGTTTAAACGATCCAGCCAACATCGTGACTCTCCAACAAACTCTCGATTCAGCGCGAGCCACGTTTGAAAATACCCGAAAGATTACCAGCGATCTGGATGAATTGACAGGAGACCCCAATTTCCGCAGAAATATAAAAGAACTTGTGAACGGTCTCGGAAACCTGCTCTCAACGACCCAACAGCTTAATGAACAGCTCCAGACAGCCCAAAATCTTCAGAAAAACAGCCAAAATTTGCGAGCCCAATTAGAAACGCTCAAACAGCTCGAAGAATCTGTTTCCGTAGAACGAATCAACTCTCCTATCGAATCTGTCCAGCCCTGACGGTATAATGGGTCGTAAAGAAATGCAAAGTAAGCAGGGTAACAACCCCGTCAACTCTAATACAAGGAATATAGCGTGTTTGTTCTAACGGGATACGAGTACTTTTTAGGATTTTTGATTGTGGCCAGCTCAGTTCCGATTTTGGCTCTGACCGCCTCCAAGCTACTCCGTCCCAGTGGTGGGGGTCCAGAACGACGCACGACATACGAATCTGGTATGGAGCCCCTGGGTGCGGCTTGGATTCAATTCAATATCCGCTATTACATGTTTGCTTTAGTGTTTGTGGTTTTCGATGTAGAAACAGTTTTCCTTTACCCATGGGCGGTTGCCTTTAACCGCTTGGGATTGTTGGCATTTGTCGAAGCCTTAATCTTTATCGCCATTCTCGTTATTGCACTGGTTTATGCTTGGCGAAAAGGTGCCCTGGAATGGTCCTAGCAAATGTGATGTTTCTTGTTTATGAAACTTCCAGTATTTGAACTATTTCCCGACTTAGACATTTAAGTTATTGCTCAATCGAATTCTCTAAATATCATGTCTCCAAATCCTGTCTCAAATTTGGCGCCAGCATCTTCCGGACCCATCGCAAATATTCTCAACCCTGCAGCTCGTTCTAGCATCACTCAAGACTTGTCTGAGAATGTAATTCTCACGACTGTTGATGATTTACACAACTGGGCTCGGCTTTCTAGCTTATGGCCACTTCTGTATGGCACAGCCTGCTGCTTTATTGAATTTGCAGCCTTGATTGGCTCCCGCTTCGACTTTGACCGCTTTGGCTTGGTCCCCCGCTCCAGTCCTCGTCAGGCCGACCTCATTATTGTTGCGGGCACTGTGACGATGAAGATGGCGCCCGCATTGGTTCGACTATATGAAGAGATGCCCGAACCCAAGTATGTAATCGCCATGGGCGCTTGTACAATTACTGGCGGCATGTTTAGTATTGACTCTCCATCAGCCGTCCGTGGTGTCGATAAGTTGATTCCGGTCGATCTCTATATTCCGGGTTGTCCCCCCCGACCAGAAGCTATCTTTGATGCCATTGTAAAGCTGCGAAAGAAGGTCTCAAATGAATCTATTCAAGAGCGTGGTACGGTGCGCCAGCAGGACCACCGCTATTACAGCATTACCCACAAGCTAAAGCCTGTTCCCGTGATTCATGACGGCAAATATCTACAGCGTTCCGAGCGCAGCGCACCTCCTACGGAATTGGTAGAAGCAACGGGTATGCCGGTACCACCCGCATTGTTAACATCGCAGCAAAAAGAGGAACTCCCCAGTGGCTGATCTAGAAAAGACTCCTGAAGCACCTGAAAACTCTAGTGATCTAGTGCCCGCAGGTCCAGTGGGCTCATGGTTGAGTAGTAACGGCATTGATACTGAAGCCTTAGGACCCGACCACCTAGGTATTGAAACCATCAAAATTCCGC
>JBCDHF010000044.1:0-16239 GCA_038750375.1 Cyanobacteria bacterium P01_H01_bin.15 | reverse complement strand
CTTTTTCCGGATCGCAGTTGTAACTCACCCCAATGGGAATTAATAAACGGCAAAGGCGATCGGGAAAAAGTCATTAGTTTGCTCAAAGAGATTGCCGAAGAGAATGCCTTGGTTTTACCCCACCCCAAGCCATTTGTTTATTTAGTCGGGTTTGGAGATTCGAGCATTGATTTTGAATTGGCTATTTGGTTTGATAAACCGTTTATCAGAAAGCAGGTGATTAGTGAGCTAAACCGTTCCATTTGGCAACGCTTCAAAGAATTCAACATTGAAATTCCCTTTCCACAACGGGACTTACACCTGCGTACTCAGGACTTGCCATTGTCTTTTAAGCAAGAGTAGATCATTCACCTTATGGCCCTCGCCAGATCGCTTAGGAGACTTCTGATTTTGAGTGGCCTAATTCCAAAGAGTTCTGGCACGCAGCGTCTATCTAACGAAGGTGGTGACTGCTATTAAAGTTTAGCGGTGAATTACCGACATAGCGGTAAAGATTAGAATCGCCCATTTCAAAACTGAGGGGGTCCACACTCAGGAATTGCCCGGTCCCAGGGTCATATTGATAGGTATAGTCCGCATCCGTTAGCTGGTCACTCAGGTCATATTCAAAGTCAGCGTCTCCATCGGGACTGATGATGCGAGTGATGCGATTAACCTTGTCGTAGGTCAGATTGTACGCTAAACCCGCCCCGCCAGATAATCCGTGAACAAGAGACTCTAAGCGTCCGTTTAAGTCGAACCCAAAGTCAGTTTCAACAGTGGGCGTGCTACCCCCAGCGAGATTATTAAAGCGTTGAATCGTCTCCAGGTGACTCGCAATATCATAAGTTATTTCGAATCGCTTATCCGCAACTCCAGAACCCGTCTGCGTAAAACTAATGGGACGATTGAGATTGTCGTAATTGAAGAATTCAACGTCTCCCGGCTGTCCACCGATAATGTCGGTCACAGAGACCCGATTATCCACCGCATCGTATGTGTAGTCGAGAATAATTTCTAGAGAGTTTGCCAACGATTCGCGAATTTTCTGGGTTAGGCGTCCATTCGTGTCATATTCATATCGAGCCTCCCGTTATAGACGATCTCTCATCAGCATCAGATTATCTTCTGGGTCATATGCATAGGTTATGACCGCCTGCTCACCATCCGTTACTGAAGTTAGTTGTCCACGGCTGTCATAGATCGAAACGCCCGTGTTGTCTCGGCGATCTTGGTAGGCTGTGAAAGCAAGCGACGAACCTACCGCTGTCGTTAGCTGCAAACTAGAGACTGAATGCTAGGATCAGGGGCGTCACTTTTGGAATAACACTTGAAAACAGATTCAATCTTCTACGATATTTTTCAGAGAATAGACCTCTTGCAGGAATCGAAAAATTGAACGATTTTAATGGGTTTTACCCACCAACAAATGGGTCCGTGCAAGAGGTCTAATACCGGCCCTCTTTTTTGAACTAATAGCAGAATCTGTCCACCAGAATTATCGTTTTGATTCCGTTGAGGTCAAGCAGACAGCGTTTCGGATTGATGGCGTCTTTCTTCCACAGGTCAATCAGCCTGAAACGCCTGTTTATTTTGTCGAAGTCCAATTTCAGAAAGATTCCAATCTTTATGCGCGTGTATTCTCGGAGCTAACGCTTTACCTTAAATATCATTCTCAGGTCGAAAATTGGCGAGTGGTCCTAATTTATGCGAGCCGAGATGTGAAGCAAGACTCAGCTGGAGCGTTTGCTCCCATGCTGGAGTTGGAGCAAGTTCGGCAAATCTATTTGGATGAATTGCCCGACGAGCCGACATCTCTGTCGCTTCAGCTCTTTAAGCTGATTGTCGAGCCAGAAGAATCTGCCCCGGCTAAAGCGCAAAAGCTGGTAGCACAAGCCCAGAATCTACCGCCAGAGTTGATTACTCAAGGCATAATTGAATTGGTTGTAACGATTATGGTTTACAAATTACCGAAAGCGAGTCGGGAGGAGATTGAGAAAATGATTGGTTTGGCGCGGAGCATTAAGGAAACCAGAGTTTACCAGGAAGCACGACAAGAAGGCCTACTCGAAGGTCGGCAAGAAGGTCGCCAAGAGGGGCAGCTAGAAGGGCGACGCGAAGAAGCTTTAACCCTAATTTTAAGGCAATTGAATCGCCGCTTTTCGGCAATTCAACCAGGTCTCCAAAAAAAGCTCGGCTCTTTGTCGTTGACGCAGCTTGAATCTCTCAGTGAAGCGTTACTGGACTTTTCGACTATTTCTGACTTAGAAGCTTGGCTGCCTTCACCCACTCTCTCCTCTGATGAATCAGACAGTTCCTCTGAAGAAGAGTTGCCAAATTAATCTTGCTCTCAAAAACGCGATCGCAAAACCTTACCTTCCAAAGGCGATCGCAAAAGCTTGAATCTCCAGACGTGATCGCGCAGTCCTCAACCTTCAAAAGTGATCGCAAAAGTCTTAATTTTCAAACAAGATTGAAAGACCTTAATGCCCAAAGACATTCGAAAAAACCCAACTCAACTCATCAACTGACGAGCGCAAAAGTCTTAATTTTCCAAACGCGATCGCAAAACCTCAACTTTCAAAGACGATCGCACAGCATGACTCAACCTGCCAACTGACGATCGCAAACACTTTTAACCTCCAAACGGGATCGCAAAAACCTAAACGTCTAAAGCCGAGCGAAAACTCGACTCAACTTATCAACTGACGATCGCAGAAATAAAACTTCAAAAGATGATCGCAAAACCTCACCTTTCAACGGCGATCACAAAAGCTTTAACCTCCAAACGCGATCGCGCTGAGAATGATTACGATTCTTGGGTTTGCAATAGGGCAAACATACTTATTCGGAAGATTGAAAAGAATTAAATTACCGAGTCAGGGTTCAACTCAATTGATGTCGCCAAATGTCCTGCTCGATCAGAAAGAATCCTTAGCTCAACTTCAGAGCCTGCCACACCTTGAATAACCCATTCCACCTTCCGCCGGTAATCAATTTCCGACGCACGAGCCCTCGTATATTTATTACTCCGCCCCGCCAACTGACCCAACGTCTGCTCCGCCTTCCCCGTCACCAAAGAACACCCCAACGGCAATTCAATCACCGCTCGAATCGGCTCCACCTGCTTCCGCTCCAATGCCTTCTCCGTGGAATACGTCGGCAAAAACCCTTGATTCTCAATCTGCACAAAAATCCGATACACATCCCCACTCACCGCCACACACTCAACCCGACTAAACGCCAACTTCGGCGACATCAACGCATGTGCGATCGCAAACTTGGCCTGCTTCTCACAAAGCTCCGGCAGATACTTCTCCGGCGCATTTTGCCAAACATTTTTGAAATCCCAACCGCCAATTTCCACCGGTCCCAACTGCGGATGCTCAAATGGCTGCCAATCGATAAACCCCTTGCCGTCTAGCTCCTCATCACTCCACTGCAACAACTTAACTTCATCAGACGGTGGATGCCACCGAAACCATTCCACATAACCATTTTTCTCAATGCCTGCCGCTGTCGCCGCATCCCAAAGTTCAACCGTGAAGCCTAACCAGCCAAAATTATCATAACCATGATCATCCATCGACCCCGTGGTAAAACTCTTCGGGTCATACCGGAAATCATGATAAACCGACACACATTCATAGCCAGTAATTTCCTTTCCCTTATCACCAACAAACTGATATAAATCCAAATCCGCCGTCGGGAAATGGTCGTCCGCGTGGGTGCTATAAGGCCGCAAAATCACCGCCGAATAGGTGTGATAAGTAATAAAGCTATTGATATTATTATGCGATCGCCAAAATTCTGCTTCCGCTCGCGTCTCCGGCTCAGAATAGGGAAAATCCCCTGCGCCTCTTTGCTCAGATTCTGTCTGCCACTGAAACGGATAATTGCGATTGAAATCTAACCCTTCAAACCGAGGTGCAGCCGGGATCTCGTAGCCGTCGTAATTGCGAATCAACCCTTCCGAAAAAACGGTGTAATACTCACCCCCAAACTCTTCTGGCTCCCGTCGCACCATCGCTCGCGGATCTTCCTCGCATTTTTTCCAAGCACCGCAAGGATCTTTCACCCGCATATCCAAAATCAGCCCGTCGCCATTAATATCCTCTTGATACAAACCGTCTTTGGGCTCCGGATGCGGATAGGGTCGGGGACTAGAGCGCAACAAGTAAGGCGTCGTCAAATATTTCTCGGAACCGTCAACCGTAATGCGAGGCAAAATATAGACCGTGTAGCCATCCAACAACCGTACAGATTGTGCATCCTCGCCGTAAGTCGTGAGCAGATAATGCAAGATATAAAGGACTACCGCCGACCCAGTTACTTCCCCTGCGTGGGTATTCGCATCCAGCCAATAACCAGGTTTTGCGATTGCGTCTCCGGTGTTTTGATTCGTGAGAGTAGCCAGCCAAATATCCCGACCTTCATAGGATTTGCCAATGGTTTCTAGGGCGATGAGGTTGGGGTATTGAGCCTGGTATCGCTCTAAGAAAGCCACAATTTCAGCGTAGGTGAAGTAATGGCTAAAGTCGAAATCCATGATTACGTCGAGAAGCGGAGAACGGTCTTTGGCATCTTATCGATGATTTGCAGAAAGTGAATGTTTCGCCAGGACAATCGAGCCGGAGCCAATGCCTAAACCTCAGTAACTCGCCAGTTGAGTTTGAGGTTGAACCAATAATTCCAAAACGCCACCACGATAATCGCAATAATTTTGGCGAGATATTCATTCATCCCGAACAGATTAAACAAAATATTGAGAATCAGCACGTTCAGAATCATGCCGGTGAGCGAGATTAAATTGAACTTGATAAATCGCTTAAACCGCTTGCGCCACCCGGTCTGCCGTCGGGAATAATCGCCAAAGGTCCAAATGTCGTTCAGGATGAAATTGCTGATAATCGCTACTTCCGCCGAGAGCACGGCACTTCGAGTTAGCGCTAGCCCCAAAATTTCTCGGGCAACATAAAAAACACCCAGATCCACAAAGACGCCACTTCCGCCAACTAGACAAAAGCGAATCAGCCGACTTTGAGCCCAAAGCGCCAGCCGCAAGGTAAACAGATGCTGAATGTATTCCCAATACTGCCGCCAGGTCACATTACTCTTCCCGGCAAACCGTTCCTGAAAAACGTAGCCCACTTCATGAATGTGTTTGATCCGCCCTCGACCCACCACTTCAATCAAAATTTTGTAGCCCACTGGGTTAAGTTTCTTGTCTGCGATCACAGAACGACGAACCAAGAAAAAACCGCTCATGGGATCGCTTAATCGCCCTAGTACTTCCGGTAAAACGATCAGCCCCAGCATCTGGGCACCTCGGGATAGAAAGCGGCGTAGAAAACTCCAGTCACTAACGCCCCCGCTACTCACATGACGGCTGGCGGTTGAAAGATCCGCTCCCGCTTCGATGCCCTCCCAGAGACCAATGAGGGTTTCTGGCGGATGCTGTAAATCGGCATCAATCACCCCGAGTACCCCTCCCCGTGCTACTTGCCAACCTCGAATCACGGCGCTTGATAAACCTCTTGCATGCTGTCGTCGAAGGACTTGAAGTTGGGAAAATTTAAGTTCTAAAGCCGCTGCGATCGCCCAAGTCTGATCCGGGCTATCATCGTCAACCACAATCAGTTCGTATCGACCGGGTAGTCTTTCATCGAGGAGTGCGGTCAACTGAATAATGATTTTTTCGATGTTCTCACTCTCATTAAAAGTGGGCAGAACCAAGGAAAGCGAAATTTTTGAAGACTGGGCACTGTCAGAGCTTTGAAGCGCCGGAATCACTAAATTATTTCCCAACGAAAAATCTGTCATTAAAGAATTTCCAGTCTGCCGATGCTAAACCCAAGCCGTTTGGACAAAGCTAACCGAGTTTAGCGTTCACTCTGCTCTGACTTATGAGTAGACCCTAAATTTTTGGACAAAGTTGCAGCGGGATAGTACAAATAAACTAGGTCTGTCTCTTGGGGGTAATTGTAAGTATTTAGGGGATCTGCCGCTAGAATCAGGGGGAATTGACGCTAGGGATAGGGTTATGTCTTTTGTCGGCCTACACAATCACAGCGACTATAGCTTGCTCGATGGGGCCTCCCAAGTAGAGCCGATGGTTCAGCGAGCCGTAGAGCTGGGAATGCCCGCCGTCGCCCTCACCGATCACGGGGTCATGTATGGGGCGATTGAGCTGCTGAAGGTCTGCAAAAGCCATGGCGTTAAACCCATTATTGGCAATGAGATGTACGTCATTAACGGCGACATCGAGGTCAAAAAGCGTTACCGCCGCTATCACCAAGTGGTATTGGCGAAAAACAATCAGGGTTACCAAAATCTCGTTAAACTCACCACCATTTCCCATCTCCAAGGGATTCAAGGCAAGGGCATCTTTTCCCGTCCCTGTATCAACAAAGAACTCCTCACCCAGTATCACGAGGGCTTAATCGTCACGAGTGCCTGTCTCGGCGGAGAAGTGCCGCAGGCAATTATGTCCGGCGATATGGAGCGGGCCCGTGAGGTGGTGGGCTGGTACAAAGATCTGTTTGGCGAAGATTACTACCTCGAAATTCAGGATCATGGGTCTCCGGAGGACCGCACCGTCAATATCGAGCTAGTCCAACTGGCCGAAGAGTTTGACCTCAAAATCATCGCTACCAACGATTCTCACTTTATTTCCTGCTACGACGTCGAAGCCCACGACGCCTTATTGTGCATCCAAACCGGCAAGCTCATCACCGAAGACAAGCGCCTTCGCTACAGCGGCACCGAATACATCAAATCTGCAGACGAAATGCGGCTCCTCTTCCGAGACCACCTGCCTGAGCGCATTATCGAATCTGCGATCGCAAACACGGTCGAACTCTCGGAAAAAATCGAAGCTTACGACATCCTCGGCAAACCCCGGATTCCTGACTTTCCGGTCCCCGAAGGCTATGACGCCTATAGCTACTTAGTCGAAGTCACTTGGAATGGACTTCTGGAGCGCCTAAACTGCACGAATCGCGAAGACGTCCCCGCTGACTACTGTGAACGCTTGGACTACGAACTCCAAATGATGTTCAAAATGGGGTTCTCAACCTACTTTCTGGTGGTCTGGGACTACATCAAATTTGCCCGAGACCAGGGGATTCCGGTGGGACCAGGACGCGGGTCTGCGGCGGGGTCTTTAGTGGCGTACTGCTTGAAGATTACCAATATTGATCCTATCCACCACGGACTGCTGTTTGAGCGATTTCTAAACCCAGAACGGAACTCCATGCCGGACGTGGACACCGATTTCTGTATTGAGCGCCGCGACGAGATGATCAAATACGTCACTCGCAAATATGGTGACGGGAACGTTGCTCAAATCATTACCTTTAACCGAATGACCTCCAAAGCGGTGCTGAAAGACACCGCCCGTGTGCTAGATATTCCCTATTCCGAATCAGACATGATGGCGAAGATGATTCCCGTCATGCGGGGTAAGCCGGCCAAGCTCAAAGTCATGATTTCCAATGAGACACCCGCGCCAGAATTCAAACAAAAATATGACAGTGATCCTAGAGTTAAACGCTGGTTAGACATGGCGATCAGGATTGAAGGCACAAACAAAACCTTTGGGGTCCATGCGGCGGGGGTGGTGATTTCTTCGCAGGCCTTGGATGAAATTGTGCCGTTACAGCGCAATAACGAAGGCGCCGTCATCACGCAATATTACCTGGAAGACGTCGAAAAGATGGGTCTTCTGAAAATGGACTTTTTGGGATTGAAAAATCTCACAACGTTACAGCGGGCCGCCGACTTGATTCGGCAAAATCGGGGTGAGACGATTGATCTGGATCAAATAACAACCGATGAGCGAAAGGCGATCCGAGCGCAACAAGCGGGTAGCAAGAAGAAGTTACCGGTAGATATCAAAAAGACCTATAAGCTCTTGGAAGCTGGTGACTTGGAAGGGATTTTCCAATTGGAATCATCCGGGATGCGGCAAATTGTCCGAGATCTTAAGCCTTCAGGGATTGAAGATATTTCCTCGATCTTGGCCCTATATCGACCCGGTCCCCTTGATGCGGGTCTAATTCCCAAATTCATCGATCGCAAACATGGTCGAGAAGAGATTATTTTCGACCATAAATTGTTAGAACCCATCCTGAAAGAGACTTACGCCGTATTGGTCTATCAGGAGCAAATCATGAAAATGGCTCAAGACCTAGCTGGATACTCCTTGGGTCAGGCGGATTTGTTGCGGCGAGCGATGGGTAAGAAAAAGATCAAAGAAATGGAAAAGCATCGCGGCAAGTTTATCGAGGGTGCTCAAGGAAACGGCGTACCCGAGCGGGTTGCGGTTAATCTCTATGACCAGATGATCAAGTTCGCGGAATACTGTCTCAGCTACGAGACTGAAATTCTGACTTTGGAATATGGCCCCATTGCGATCGGTAAAGTCGTACAAGATCAACTGCGCTGTCATGTTTACACCGTCGACCGCCAGGGTTTGGTCTACGCCCAAGCGATCGCACAATGGCATAATCGCGGACAACAAGAAGTATTTGAGTATGCCTTAGATAACGGTAAAGTAATTCGCGCCACTAAAGATCACAGATTTATGACAGTGGACGGAACAATGCTTGCGATCGATCAAATCTTTGAACGTGGATTAGCGCTGAAGCAATTGTCAAAACCCCTGACGTTATTGTCCCCTTTTCTCCGTGCGGGATAGCTAGTCATCGCGAACTACTCTTGCCAAAGAAACAGTCAACAATCTTATTCAACGCCTCGAAGGTAGTACCTAAAGTGTCGATTACAAATCTTAAGATAAGATTCAGTCTGAACATCCAATGATTTCCCAGAAGGGATAGTAGCGTTCTCGATGGAATCGAAAAAAGTAATGAGTTTATAGGTTTCATCCCCCAATAAATGGATCTGTACAAGAGTTCTAATGACTTTTGTGCTGTCTTTCTGCCCGACTTTTCCTGATAATAATTCAATGGGCCAGGAGAATCTCAGATTTTATCCTATTGCCATTTTGATGTAATACAGAGAGAATTAAACAATCCCAAACGCTAGGCGGACTCATATAGCAATCGCTACCTTTGTAAGGTGGCGGCTGTGTGCCAGATCGCTCTAGAATTAGGCACCTTAAAATTAGAAGTGTCTTAAGCGATCTGGCGAAGGCTATATTTCAGTCGATACGAGGAGCCTCTCGTTAATTTCGGCCTGTAGATTTAGGGGGCTTGAGTTATGAAATCTAGAAATAATAGGTTTCAATTATTACGCATGCTCTTGAGCGCAGGAACCACAACCCTTCTCACTGGCGTATTCCCTCTCTCGATGGCTCGTCCTAGCCTCGGGGTAGAGAATGGGCAGTTGCATGATAATCACATATTTTCGACAACGTACCCCCTAAAAGGAGCCTTGCTCAATGGCAAATGTGTTGTACTCAATCCAGGACGACGGACAGAATGGACTCTTCAGGAAGAGAGGGCTTATAAAACCTGGACAGTGCTAGAAAAATGGGCATGGGAGCAAGCCTGTATTGGTAACCCTATCGATTTATCTTCAAATATTTCAGGATTTTATCAAGAGCTTTTAACAAGACCGGCAACAGACCTGACATCTAGTGATTGGAATTTCCTCGAACAGCGGTATTCAATCCAACAACCTAATTTAGAGTACTACACCGAAAACCCTGACGCAGACGACGTTCTTTCTCAACTCTCCACAATCGAAGATGTATTGGGGAGGGAAAAATATGCCTTGGCTGACTTGCTCAGATCGCGATATATGTTGAATGGAAAATATATATTGAGCCCGACATTTGTTGAGACCATATTATTGGATGAACCTTTTAAAAATGCATTGCCGAATAAGTTATTGATTAAGGGGTTTACCTTCGTTGACTTAAATCAGTTGCCTCGTGCTGAAATGGGCGATACTGATTTGTTATCTAGGGATGATGCAGAAGATATTGACTTGTCGTCCAGTCAAATTCGTCAAGAGCTTAGATTTGAAGACTGTCTTTTTTTTGGACGATTAATGCTACAAAAATCTACAGTCTTTAACTCGGTCAGTCTGAAAGATTCAATATTCCGGAAAACGATTGACTTTGAAAACGTCAGAATTTCTGGGAGTTTATTGGGTACGAATCTTCAATTTGTACTGAATGGGTCATTTCTCGATAAATTTCGGACAGAGGAGACTCAATCCCTTACTCTCCTCAATATTCGTTCTGCTCAGATCAATAATGATGTGGAGCTGACAAAAATCCTTCCACCCACCCTTTTCTCCGAATCCTTCGCTAAAGGACAAGTAGATTCAGCTCCGCAAAATACCCCCGAGCCTCAGAAAATTTTTGAACTAACGGTTCTTGACCTTAAAACGGCACAAATAGGAGGCGCCTTAGATCTGGATAGTTCAGATTTTAGTACAGATAAGTTATGCAATCAAAAAGGGATCGGGACTTGCCGAGGGAAAGTAAATCTGCTGGCCCTCCGGACAGGGGATGCCGTTAAGTTGAACCATGTAACCCGATTTGATGTATTGGATATGGCAAATATCACCATAAAATCGCTTATTTTGAATATGAGTTATCGTGGTAAAAGTCAAAATTGTTTAGTCCACGGACATTGCCAAAATTTTTCCCCATTCCAGGATTTTTCCCAAAGGGAGATTGACCTGAGTGATGCAAATGTCGAATTAGCCTCTTTACATCTACATGCTGATAAGCGACAGACGCCGACTTCCCCCGCTGCCGGAACTGATGCTAAGGAGATGGCAGATCCTCCGGATGCTCCTCCCTCTGTTCCCCAGATACCATCATTAACAACCCTGTCTGGCTGTTCGATTGTACTCAATGGAATGGTTTATCAAAACATTAATAAACATGGACTCGATCTAATCAAACATTGTATTGAGCGGGAATTCTCTAGTATCGGGGACAATCCATTAAGTAGCTTCTTCAATCAAGCAATCCCATACTTAACAGAAATATTGATAAAAAAAGAAGCCCCAGATATAGAACGCGAGAATAGAGCGCGAAGCTCTCGTTACAAAGCACTTTTACAACCTCTAAAACAGGCAAGTGTAGCTGCTCATAGCAATGGACTATTTCATTTAGAGCGAGATTTTAATTTCACTCAAAAAAAAGTTGAGCATTCGATCGCATGGTTAGATGGGCATGGTTTCGAATGGATTTTTCTGACTTTTCAGGGAATGCTCTATGGCTATGGCTACCGTCGAGCCTATGCTTTATTTTGGGGCTTAGCGTTTTGGTTTGTGGGAGTTATTCTCGCAGCAAGAGAACTCCGATATCGACTGCGGGAAGAGTTGCTAACAGCTGCAAAACTTGTTCATTGGGAACTAGTTGATGAAGTGGGATTAGATTCAAAACCCCCCAAAAGATTATTCGCTGATCTTCGCAGCTATCTTGACAAAGCCCAACGTATTTTATTTTATGGCTATTTTAAGGGGGCGACTTCACAAAATTCTGAAAATGATCACGGGCGAGTTTTTCTTTATTTGCCGAGGGATTCCCGACTCCAGATTGCTTGTGACTCATATGTAGAAGTCGATTTTTCTGAGCATCCTGCAATAAATGACATATCAGAAACTAATCTGATTGAAACCGGCGCAGAGACAAAGTTGACTGAGCTTGTCGCAGCTTGTGAGGCGAGAGGTTCAGAAGTCCGCAAAATTGGTTTGGTTGATAATTTGCTCCCACAATCTGGTAGCTGGGCGATCTATTTCTCACAGATTATTCGTGAAGAGAGCTCTAATGATAATGATGAATGTCAAATTCAAAAGATATATAGTTTGTCAGCTTCTAAATGGCTAGACTTCTCTTGTGAAAAGTTCTTTCGCCCTGAGTATTTGAAGTATTTACCTCAGAACAAGTTGGAGCAGTCTATTTGGATTAATTCAGCTGTTTTTGTCACCGATCTAATGCTGCCCTATATCGATCTTGCCTCTGAGTTTAGTTCGCTGCTAAGTTCAACTTCGTCTAGCGGAATTAAGTTTTACTTTATATTTCTGCGATTTTTCTCGACCCTAATCTTTACGATTCTCTTGCCGGTTCTATTTTTGACGTTACTTTAGAATACTCTCTGTCTCCTATTGCAGTCGCCACCTTTGTAGGGTGGAGGCTGTGAGCATAGAATGCTCTAGAATTAGGCGACTTAATAACAGAAGTGTCTTAAGCGATCTGGCGAAGGCGATATGATATTTTGCTCCGTTCTTGCTGGCGATGACCTTCTTCTCGTCAATTTAGCTCTTATTTTTGGGGTATGTATAGCAGTGTTGGGTATAGGCCCAACTGTTGGAACAGGAACTTAAGCCTAAACAGTTGTCCGACCCCATCTATTATTTCCGCTTTCCGTTCGCGGGAACTCTTGACAGAGTTTAATTTTTCAGAGGGACTGATCATCTGTATGATCTGCTAAGCAAACCCATTTAATTTTCGAGCTATTGATGCCAGAAGAACTGAGTAATTCTCCAATCCTTGGACAAGTTCCGGAAAAGGACACTCAATTGCTAGAACGTCTCAAGCGACTATCCGACGGCATCTTTTTACTCGCGATGATGCTTATGGTTTTGCAGTTTGATCTTCCTGAACTGGCAGAGAAGCTATCGGCGTCTCAGCTCAGAGAATTTTTGCGATCGGAGTTGACGGCTCTGTATATTTATTTTTTGACGTTCATCCTCATCGCATTCTATTGGCTGAGTCACACCCATCAATTTAAGTTTTTCGTCAAGACGGATGGGGTACATACCTGGTTGACTTTATTCTCACTGATGTTTGTGGTGTTAGTCCCTTATACCAACGACCTGTCAACGTTGTATCCTCTCAACTCAGATATTCAGATCTTTTACAGTATTAATCTCTTTCTAGTCGGAATTTTTTCTTGGTTGAGCTGGTGTTACGGTTCGGTAAATCATCGATTAGTTAGTCCTGAACTGCCACCAAGTGAAGCCCAATTCATCTCGATTGAAAGCTTAATTGAGCCGATATTGTGCTTGCTCAGTATTGGAGCATCATTGTTGAATCCAGGTTACTGGGAATGGACGTTTTATCTAATCATTCCAGCTTATTTACTGCTTAGTCGAAAGAATCAGAAAAAATCAGAGCCTTAAAAATGGAGCCCTGAGAACGTTTATTCTTTGAGTCTCTGGCTCGCTGAATATTAGTGCGATTCAATTAGTTGGGTTTGTTTGCTGGTTGCAGGGGCGATAATTTAAACGATTTAATCCGTTGTGAATATGTTCAGCTCGTTCTCTTCTGTTCAAAGACTTTTTCTGTTGACAATGCCTGCCTTAGTTCTGAATGCGCCAGTGCAAGCGCAAGCTCCTGCAGAATCGATTCTTTCACAAATTACGGTTCGCATTATCGGTCCGAGCAGCGGGAGTGGCGTACTTGTGGAGCGAGTTGGCGATCGCTACTTTGTGGTCACGAATACTCATGTGGTCAGGAAGCCGGGTAGCTATGGTGTCGTCTTGCCTAATGGCGATCGCGTACCGATTCCCACTGCCCAAATACAGCCAATTCCCGATCATGACTTTGCGATTTTGAGTTTTTCGAGCAAGGAAATTTATCCCGTCGCTGCGATCGCAAAAGAAGCGCCGCAGGTGGGGGATGCGATTTTTGTAGCGGGTTGGCCACGCTCAGGGGGAAGTCTGCGGCAGTCTGTGTTTACAAGCACCCAAGGAGAGCTGACTACAACCGAAGCGCCATTGCCCCAAGGCTATCGCTTGACCTATACCAACTTGGTCCGCACCGGAATGAGTGGGGGTCCGATTCTGAATGCTAAGGGAGAGCTGATCGGGATCAATGGCTTGGTGCGGTTAGCCGGTCAAACGTCCCAGGTGGTGGCTTCTGGCTTGCCGATCGACATATATCAGCGCTGGCGCCAAGTTAATTTGCCGCCCGCCACTCCCCAGCTCACCGCCAATCCGCAAGTTAGCTCCACCGATGAGCCACCGATTCTAAAACGATCATTATCTGGGGAAATTCATGCGATCGCAAACACAAAAAACACCTTAGTTACGACGGATGGGGGCAATGTTCGCCTGTGGCAATTGGCGGATCTGACTGAGGAAACGAATTGGAACGCCCATCAAAGACCAATTAACGATCTGGCGATTGCGGCTTCGCGATCTTTGTTAGCAACCGCGAGTGAAGACGGCACCGCCAAGCTTTGGAATTTGGAAACAGGCAAATTGTTGCAGACGTTGACCGGACATTATCAACCGGTGACGGGTGTTGAGTTTAGTGCAGATGGTCAGACCGTAATCACGAGCAGTTGGGATCGCACCCTCAAAGTTTGGTCAGTAGCCACAGGTGAGCTGCGACAAGAAATAACGGGTCATGATGCGGTGGTTTCTGCGATCGCAATTATTCCGGGGACGCCTCAAGTGATTAGCGGAAGTACCGATGGCACTATTCGGCGGTGGAATTGGCAAACGGGTCAGGCGCTGGGAATTTTAGGGAAACATAAGTTGGCCGTACTGTCGTTATCGATCAATGCTAACGGCACTCGATTATTGAGCGGGGGCGGCGAGGGCATGATTCAAGCCTGGCAAGTGTCTGACGGCAAGAATCTCGGCAGTTGGGCTGGGCATCAAGACGGCGTTTGGGCGTTGGACTTTACCCAAAATGGTTTTGTCAGCGGCAGTTGGGACCGGTCTGTTCGGGTCTGGCGGTGGAACCACAAAACTGCGATCGCAACTTTCCGCGATCACAAGAGTTACATAGGCGCAGTTTGGGTCGGCGCGGATCAGCAGCTCATCAGCGGCGATTGGCAAGGGGTATTACTTCGACGATTGCTGAATGAGTAAGAAATTAGGGAATCACGTTGCTTTTTCACAGCAGTGAAATCTACTTTGAGTAGAAGCAACGATTATAGATCGAAGCTGTCCTTATAGAAGGGAACTTGTTGAAGGCGATGAGCATTTTGTTGGACAAACTGGTACATATCTAGTTCCATTTGTTTGGCTTTGTTCACCAAAGAATCTCCCAAGGTAAATGGATAGATTGCTACGAATCGGGGGAGCATCCGATGGAACAGGCTCAGGTAAGGAAACTCAGTGTCTGGAACAGTGCATGAAAACGAAGCGCAGGTTGATAACTGAGAGGGCAACGGCTGAGCGCTACTCACTTCAAAAGAAACCGGGACTGCCGCTCCCAGTCTCCGAATGGAGGCGAAGGATGAATTATTGGCGTTGATATTACCCAGGGCCAACTTGTCAAAGGATGCGACAACCCTTTCCTTAAAGATAATCCAGCCTTGAGTCTGGTAAGACCTTATGAATACTGGGATTTCAAAAGAGGAGAGCTTCCTCTTCACCTGTTGAGTGGTGGTTAAAACAGCAATCCGAAAATGAGATAAATCTGCGATCACAACTTCAGGGTATCGAAGATGACGCGTCTGGGAAATTGGGTGAAACATGATGATGACAGTTAGTAATTTAAAACGGGCGATATTGTGAGACCTTAAAGGGTCAAAACAGCTGAAACCCGGTTATCCAGATCTCGTAAAATCTAAGTAAACCAGGATGCCCCTACATTTATTGGCTTGTCTACCATTGGCTAGTTTTATTGGGTTCAAACTCCTTATTGTGGCTGGTATATATTATTCGTTCAGCGCTGTGTGATTGCTTCTTGCCCTGTTTCTCTAATCATGTTTCTAAACTTGCTAGGCAGCAATCATGTATTTATCCTAGAAATACTATCACTTTTTTGAGTCAATTGAGAAAAATTCCTAATAAAAACGTCGAGCTTGAACCTGAATTAATGTTCAGTCCCCCATAGCGAGCAGAGAAAGATCTGGGGAAAATGCTAAATCGGCGAATCGAGTTATCCAAGAATAATTCACTGAAGGATGAAAAGAGCGGTGAATAACGACTGGCACAGGGTCGATCATTGTCAAGTACCTCGATACCATAATATCTCGCAATATCGTGCTGAGTCAGAGGTTGACTGAACGCACACTTATCCATCTGCGCTAACTTTCCAGCTTTCACAAAGGAAAACAAATCTTGTGGATACAGAGCGGCTTAATACACCGCTCCGGAAACTGGATGGCTTGGAGGACAGATTTAGGCATGGGGAATGGCTTTGTTGCATAAATCAAAAATGCTCAGAACTGTTGTAATTTCCCAGATTTGAGTTAATCTTCCACCCAAACAGTATCTGGTTTGGCAATCTGAATCATCCGATTCAGCGCTGCACATTGAAGCAGTAATTCTGTCCCCTGATTTTCAAATTTCCTTGACCTTACTTTTCCG
>JBCDHF010000043.1:0-16412 GCA_038750375.1 Cyanobacteria bacterium P01_H01_bin.15 | reverse complement strand
GTCCGTTTAAACGCATCTCTCAGCAAGGTTTTATTCAACAAGCTCGTCAAAAGAGACGCCTGCGTAGGCGCTTGAAAGGCCGCAAGCTGATCGGCAACATCAAAAATCGACTGATAGCTCGGTAAAATATCGATTTCGCCTTGATAATCCGGATTATCTTTGCCTTCCGTATATTGTTCTGTCGCCAAACGGCAGCAACGCACCAACAAAATAGCGGCTTCCGAATCATAGGGCTCCGTCGGTTTAACTAATGGCGGCTGACTTTCTAGTTCAGGGAGTTTATCGGCAACCGTATGCATCTCAAACCCCAATTGCGCCCCTTGAACCTGCTCTAAAAAATCATCCCGGTGATGTCGCAAATGGGAAACAGACAGCGAGAGGGTCGCGCCCCCAAAAAAACCACCTAAGAGCATTTGGCGACGAGTGAGCTTGGGCGGAAATTTCATGAGCTTGCGATCGCGGAAGTGAGCTGGTGTTTTAACGTTTCGACCTGTTGAACAAAGAGCTGTCGTTCCAGGGATGATTGGGACAGCGGCAGCGAGTTTACCAACGGTGGCATAGAAGCTGCACGGGAGCTCAAATAGTACCGGGCGAAGGTTTGTCCCAGAATGAAGGTCAAGATAAAAAAGAACCCGGCGGCACCAAATTCACCGACAAACGGAATCCAGAAACCGACAAACGTTAACAATAACCAAGCGATCACGGCCGCGGTCAACGCACTAAAGCAGCCCAAACAGGCCGTTAAACTCATGCCCATCGTCCGTTGGTGAGGTCCCCGCACTCGTAACGCCCGCAAATCCCAAATCATTTTGATCATTAATCCCCAGGCGAAAATCGTTGTCACCCAGGACAATTGCGGAAACGGATTAAAACCCACAATCGAAGTTGCGATCGCGTAATCGAGAATCCAGTGTTTCACGGCGTACCGAGAGACATTGCAAGGCGGTCCCGGCTGATCGAGTGATTCAGCAGGCGTGGTTTCTGCTGGCACCGTCGAATACAAGCGCGACAGCAAGAGAGAGCGCTCATTAGTAAGCCCTAAAAACTGGACAAAAGTACTGCAAACGGCGGTCAAAGCCACACGACAGGGATAATCTAAAACTGCGATCGCGTGGGAGAAATCGGGCGTTGTCGCTAGAAGCTGCTCGATACTGACTTCCGGGGCTAACCCGCCCAACTCTTGCCACAGTTCCTGCAATAAAGCTTGCGCTGAGTCAGTCAAAGCGTCCTCGCCCTTAGCCAACTCCACACAAACTTCCATCGCGGCCACTGCCGGATTCAGCATCGATTACCCCTCTACCTCTTGCCCTAGCTCTAGCATCCCCAGTCGTTTCTAGGCTGCAATTATTGCCTTCGCCAGCTCGCTTAGGACACTTCTGATTTTGGAGTGACCATATTTAAAGCGTTCTTTCTGGCGCACAGTCGCCCCCTTCTTACGAAGGTGGCCGCTACCATAACAACCTCAGACCAATTTGACGATAATAGTCTAGTCTGTTCAACAGTGGCAGAGGAAACCCCATGATCGTTAAGGCATTCAAAAAACTTCAAACTCGCGGCCGGTGGTTGGTAGGTCTCATTAGTGCGATCGCGGCATTTGGCGTTGGTCAAGCGACCCTACATGCCCAAGAGATCACCTTTTTCTATAGCTTGCTGAGTTTGAGCATGCCGGTAGAATCCTTAGAAACCTTTGCTGAAACTGGAGAAATCGACACAAGCCTCAATGATTTTGCCCGCCTCATTAACCCCACGGATGAACAACTTGAAAAGTTTCAAACAGGTTTGACTGCCTCTGCCAACGTCGATCCCGTGCTCCTCTCGCGCCTACTCAATACCGATGAAGGAGAGCGTTTGCTGGAGATTCTGGGATCTAACTTTACAGTTCTGGGCGGTCGCAATGCCCAAATTCCGCTGCGAGGCGCTTTAGTTTCCGCCGCCTTCGAGCCAGAGGGCCTCTCCTCTCTCAGTTTCTTACGAAATCTACCCGTCAATATGCAAATCGATGTCGAGCAGAGCCTAAAACGCGCCCGGCAAGTCGAATACATCGTAGATGCGACGAAAACCTTCAGCGATAAGATGTTTGCCCTCGCGGCAACTGAAGCCGACACCTTAGCCGACCCCAACTACGGCGCCCTACCGAATTTAGCGGAGCCAGGTCCTTTAGCCACGACCCACACCACCTGGAATTTAGTAGATACAAACAGAGACGATCGCAAATTTTACGTGGAAGTCCATACTCCCGCCACTTTACCAACGGGTGAACTCCCGGTTATTGTTATTTCCCACGGACTAAACTCTCGTCCAGAGGACTTTGCTGATGTCGCAGAGCACCTTGCCTCTAATGGATTTGTCGTGGTGATGCCGCAACATCCCGGTAGCGACACAGCTCAGGGGGATGCATTGTTAAAGGGGACCTCCCGCGTACTATTTCGCCTCGATGAATTTATCAATCGCCCGGCGGACATTTCTTTCACGCTTGATGAATTGGAACGTCGAAATCAAGCTGAGTTTGGCGGACGGCTTAATCTCGAACGGGTTGGGGCATTAGGTCATTCGTTTGGAGGCTATACCGTTCTTGCGATCGCTGGGGCAAAGATTGATTTTGAGCATCTACAACAGGATTGTGATGATAAAGTTGGTCAACTTAACACCGCATTGTACCTACAATGTCGAGCCCTCAAGCTTGAGCGCCAAGATTCTGATTTTCGAGACGAGCGAGTCACCTCAGTCATTGCCTATAATCCGGTAAATGCCAGTATTTTTGGTCCGAAAGGTCTCAGCAACGTAGAAATTCCTGTTCTCATTGGTGCAGGCAGCTACGATCCGGCCGCGCCCTTTGTCTTTGAACAATTGCGCTCATTCCCTTGGATATCTTCACCAGAACGATATTTACTGTTGCGGGAAGGGCAAACCCACGTTGATATCTCCAAGCTGGATGCCGGGATTAGTGATGCAGTTCGCTCAGTTCCAAATTTAACATTGCCCAGCCCTCAATTACTTAAAAATTACAGCAGCCCAGTGGTGATTGCCTTTGCCAAAGTTTACACGGCTCAAGATAACGACTACGGAGTTTATCTAGAACCCGACTACCTAAATTACCTGAGTGAAGGTCAAGAATTTAAGGCAGCTCTCATAACCGAAAAATCCTCGGATGAACTGCAAGCTGCAATCGACGACTATATTCGAGCGAATCGTAGTCGAGTCGAATAATAGAAGAATTATATCGCAGTCGCCTTCTTAGGATGACGGCGACTGCGTACCAGAATGCTTTGAAACACCTCTATATCAGAAGGGTCCTAAACCATCTGATGAAGACGAGATTTTCTAGGCTATTCACAAGCAATCGCAAGAGCGCCCAGCAACCAGATACCCGGTTTAGGGTCATCAGCACCATCACTATCAATCACATTTTGCCAGCCTACTTTTTCAGCATCGTAGCGTTCCATATTGTGCCGAGTTTTGGTTAATTGTTCAAAAATTTGTTGACGATTAGTGTCAAGTAGCTCCAGCACAAAATCAGTGTCTTCAAAATGGGGCATCGTTCGAATTAGAGCACAAATCTCCATTCGCCCTGGCTCGGCAGGGGGAGCTGGATGGCTCAATGAGTTAGTATTTGCAGCAAGCAAGATAATGGCTAACATTCGACTCAAAAATCAATCCCTTTCCCAGGAAAGACGGTCAGGATAGGGTATATGTTCGGAAGGAGCACGGTAGAAAAGTCGCCCAGGTCTTTGAATTGAAATGACAACTGATGTCTGAATCTTTCCGTCTCTTCAGATATTTCATTCTGGCGGCGGTCTGATTAAGGATGAATACTCCCATCGGGCATTGTGGCATCGGTCAAATAAATATTGGTTACGATGCAGTCTTGAAAATTACTGCCACGTAAGTCGGTGCCACGCATATATGAGTCCAACATGCTGCTGCTGCTAAAATTAGCCCGATCAAGTATTGCCTCATAAAAGCGAGCATAGCGTAAGTTAGCTTCACTAAAATCCGCATCAACTAAATTCGCGCCAGCTAAATTGACTGCAGTCATATCTACTCGGCTAGGTAGATTCACTCCACGTAACTTTAGTTCAGACAAAGTGGCCGTATCCAAATCTCCGCCCCGTAATTGTGCCCGTCGAAGATTCACGCCAAGGAGATTTGCCTTGCGTAGATTAGCCCCTTGCAGACAAGCACTGTGAAAATTAGCTTGTCGCAATTTCGCATCCTGAAAATCCGCTTTACAGAGATCCGCCGCACAAAAATTAGTTTTGCTTAAATCAGCACCACTAAAATCCGAACGAGATAAATCAGCGCCATTAAGATTGACGCCGAATAAATTAGCATCTTGCAAATTAGCTCGACAGAAAGTAGCACCATCTAAAGCAGCTCCAGTTAAATTAGCGCCCTCTAGATTGGCCCCTCGGAAATCTGTATTTCTTAATTGAGTTTGCGTTAGATTGGCACCTCGCAAATCCGCCCCGGCTAGATTTGCCTCATCTAAATTGATCCAACTCAAATCGGCGTAAGCTAAGTTGGCTCCGCTCAAATTAGCCTTAGTTAATTGGGCGCCAATCAGTTGCACATGAGCCATATCAGACCGGTTAAGATCGGCGTCTCGAAGATCTGCCCCGCTCAAATTCGACCAGTCAAGATCAGAGCGACTCAAATCAGCCGATCGCAAAAACGCCTGAATTAAATTACTGCCTTGCAGGCTAGCTCGACTAAAATCACGACGTCCCGATTGATACTGCGCTAACATCTCCGCAGTGCCAGAGCCCGCATCAGTATTTAATCTTAAGGCTCGTTGATGAACAGGATTGGTGTTTTCCATGGGGAGAAGAGAGAAACGGGAGCATTTGTCAGAACAGAACATGACAGGGAACAAGCCCGTAGAAAGCACCGCTAAAATACACCCATATATAGATAGACAATATCGGAATGAATTGAAGGTTTTGTCGGTAATCTTTACTACGGTCGTTAATTTTGGAAGTCCTAGAAGCCAGAGGAAAATCCCTCTTTACTCTTAATGGCAACAACTACATTTCCCAAGAAAACAGCTGCAGTTAATTAGTTTATTCTTGTTAAATTTTATCAAGCGTGACTTTAAGATTTCTAGGCAAAGAATACGGATCTTGCCAGCAGAGGAAAATACACAAACTCTATCATTTAAGTCCATGCAAACAGGGAATTTGCGGAAAACAAGAGTCTCATAGGTGGAGTTATCTGAGATCGCAAATGATTGATTGATCGTTTCTACTACCTGTTGTATCCGCTAGATTACGGAAGACAACGATCCTAACGCTCCTCCCCAGTGACTCCTCTAAGTGAAATTCATAGCAGCAGAACGCGTTGGAACTGGGCAACGCAAATTGAAAGCGTCCTAAGCGATACTGCGAACGTTATAGTACCTGACCTTCTCTTCAAGAGCGACTGCTCGCCATACAGTTTATCCGCCCCAAATTTTGGAGCGGCAGGAATCATAATTGTCGAATGAACGACCCAAGGAAATCAAAGAATAGTTAAAGTATCAATTCGCACAATCATTACTTTGCCACGAATTACTAAAACAAATAGTCGAGGAAAAACTGTCTCTCAGCCATATTTCTGAATCTGGTAAAGCAGTTTATGGACCAGTCGATCAGCCCATCAGGCAACCCAAATAAGGGGTAATGAGTCCAGAGGAGAGCCTGCTATCAGTCTTGATTACTATCGGAAGTGGGGTTATGAATTTGCTCTGCCTCTGGGCAATCATCGGAAATGGCTAATTCTGTGCTGACTTTAGATACAGATGAAAGCTGATGAGTTACTGCCCCCACGCTCTCCAAGCGGACAATCTCTTCCCAGGAACTGATCTCTTCTTCTTCTTCCATTTCATAACGAATCGTAACCAAGTCCCCTTCTAGGGCGACGATTTTGGCATTATCAATCCACCGCTGCTGATCACGCAGGAAAATTCCGATTTCACGTCCCTCGGTGTAGAACTGATAAAGCTTACGGCTGAGCATACAGGGTCCCCCCAAAATAAATTCAAGTAGTCCAAAGTCAGAATATGGATACTTTCGGTTTGCTTGGTCTGCGGGCTGGTACTACTGACTCGTGATTGTCTTGGGTAATTGCACGATTAAAAAGACGATCTTTGTCAGACGCTAGCAATTGAACAAGCAACTTGGAAAAAATTCAACATTTAGGCAATTCTAGTGAATTCTTGCCAGATGGGTTGTGTATTTGCCTCCTTCATATTTCTAAATAACATAGCTTGGCCTCAAGGTTTTTGGTTAAGAACGCTGCAGCCAGTTTTTTTTAATGCCGCGTACGTATCTCTAATGCGAGAAAGACTAATCGTTCGCTTTTACCGCAGTGTATAGAGTTTCACTTAAGAATCTGCGTAGCACTGCGCTTACCTCTTCGGGATGTTCCACCATGGCAAGGTGACCACAGTTGGCAATTTCCACAACATTATTGTGATCGCCAGAATCATGGAATAAAGGGTGAAAGCTAGCGAGATGGCGAACATACTTGGGTTCCATGACTCGATCTTGATCGCCTGCAATAAAAAAGACGGGCTGAGATAGGCGGCTCACAATCTGAGGAAGGCAATGCACTTCAGGTTCCGTGGTGGAATCTAATAGAGCACCTAGTGCGGCTTCAGAATCCGCTTTCACAAAATCCTGCAGTCGCTGATAACCCCAACTGACATCCAAACCCTGAGTGACCATCAATCGGCTGAATAGCCAAGGAAGGAGAGGAACTTGGGGGAGCCAATTCGGCCGCCAGCGAACCAGCTGGGACCCCGCTTGCCGGAAGCGCTCAAATTCTTCTTTGAGATAAATTCCGCCACCGGCATTCAGTCCAATAACACCCACAACTGTTTCTGGGCATTGACGGGCACTCCAAAGGGCAATACTGCCACCGAGGGAATGACCGACCACCCAGGCCCGTTTAATCGAAAGCTGATCCAACAAAGCGATCAAATCTTGAGCATAATCTTGCAAGCGATAGCCCAAATGTTGGCGAGGGGAAGATGTTGGGATGCTATCACCAAAGCCGCGCAAATCATAAGTTAAGCAAGACCACTGACTTGACAGCGCTTGCACCACTGGCTCCCAGTAGTGGCGACTCAGTAGCCAGCCATGCACAAACACCACGGTAATAGGCTCCGAATCTCCCGTAGCGGTATTGGAAGTAGAGACAGGAGTGTAAGTATAGGCGTGAGGAACCCCACGGACATCGATAGTAGCCATGGCCTTATCCTACCGAATCCCGAGCCCTCCTTGTCTTCGCAAATCTAAGCGTAGAGTCGAGCGGCTTGGCGGGCTGTCAGACGTAAGAGTTTTTCGGAGGCGAAGGAACTCGCGAGAGGGTCTGGAGAGCGTGGCTTGACGTTCAATGACTGCAAAATTTGTGCGGCGATCGCCTGGGCAACTAAGGGCGGAACGGAGTTGCCCACTTGGCGAAAGCCATGCCATTTGGTGGCATGAAACCGAAACCAATCTGGATAAGAATGCAGGCGTGCAGCCTCACGTACCGTAATGCATCGCGGTAAAAATGGATGGATAGGTCGAGGAGCAGTAAAACCACCGCGTTGTCCGTTGGTTCCAGCCCGCAAGGTGACGGAAACGCCATCCGGCTGTAAACGATCAAAATGGCTGACGGGTTCCCGCTCTCCGGGTAGAGTTTGGGCAAACCGTGCAATCGTTTTGGGGGTGTGGTTCGAGCGCCAGCTACAAGTCAATAAATTCTCTGGATGTGGGCGGGGGTAGGCATAGTGATGGGTCTCGTGGCGGAGGGTTTGGGCGTAAGCGCTGGGTTCGCCATAAATTGCATCCACCCAATCTCGATTGAGGAGTTCGGGATAATTTTCGACAGTGGGTAAATCTGCGATCGCATCAGCGACGGTGGGACTGGGCGGCAGCAGCGAGAGGCTGAACTGTCGGGCGGCAGGATGAGTCTGTGCTTGGGGGTAGTCCGGGAGCGCAGCATCTTGACGAGCCCCCAGTAAAAATAAGCGCTTGCGAGCTTGTGGAACGCCGAAACCAGCGGCATTAAGAACCTGAAATGGTTTTTGCAGTTGATAGCCGATCCCGTGAAAATGCTCCAGCAATTGACCAAACAGGGTCTGATTCTGACCGCGCATAATACTCGGCACGTTTTCTAAAACAAATAATCGAGGCTGGAGTTCGGCGACCATTCGCACAAACTCAAAGACCAGGCTGTTACGCGGATCTCTGGAATTACGCTTGCCAATCACTGAAAATCCTTGGCAAGGACATCCTCCTAACAAGACGTCAGGATTCTGGTCTGGCTCGAAGTTTAAGGTCGCTTTCAATTCGGACCCCGGCAAAGTCCGTACGTCCCGACACAAAACCCGCGTATGAGGAAAGTTAAACTCGTAGGTGGCGCAATGGACTGGATCATTATCGACGGCGGCCACGACGTCGAAACCAGCCATTTCAAATCCCAAGGAAAATCCCCCTGCTCCGGCAAAGAGGTCAATGACGGTGGGTCGAGACGAATTCGACGCCCAGCCTGGGAAGAATGCCATAATTTTGAAAGTTGCTGTTAGCGCAAGCAAGCACAGTATATGAGCAAGGATGCTTTATGAGCCAGGCGAATAAACAGTGGGGTCTCTACGTTGGATTGATTGCCTTGGGCTGCGGCTTAGGTTTAGGGAGCAATCGCTTTTTGGCGCAGCGCCCGGAGCAGACGACGCGGTCACAGCCTGTTGTGTTGCCGAGTCCGGTGTCGTCGTTACCGGTTCAGCCGTCTGCTGACCCGCAAGATCTGAATTTTATTGCCCGAGCGGTGAATCGGGTGGGTCCGGCGGTAGTTCGGATCGATGCAGCCCAACGGGTTAGTGACTCTGACATTCGCCAACCGTTCCGTCGCTTTTTTGGGGAAGAACTGCCGCTACCGTCGGATCGTTTCAATCGAGGTACGGGTTCCGGATTTATTTTGCGTACGGATGGTCGAATTATTACCAACGCCCACGTGGTTGAAGGAAGCGACACGGTTCGGGTGACGTTGCGCGATGGCCAGCAATTTGAAGGTCGAGTCTTGGGATTGGATCCGGTGACGGATGTGGCAATTGTTGAAATTGAAGCCGCTAATTTACCGACGGTGGAGTTTGGGCAAGCGGAAGCGCTTACGCCGGGGGAATGGGCGATCGCGATTGGGAATCCGTTGGGATTAGATAACACGGTGACGGTAGGCATCATTAGCGCATTGGATCGCTCCAGTTCTCAGGTGGGCGTTCCGGACAAACGAGTTCGGTTTATCCAAACAGATGCGGCGATTAATCCCGGTAATTCGGGCGGACCCCTACTAAATGCTCAAGGCGAGGTCATTGGGATCAACACCGCAATTCGGGCCGATGCTCAGGGATTAGGGTTTGCGATTCCGATTGAAACAGCCCAGCGTATTGCGGAGCAGTTGATTGCCAATGGCCGCGCAGATCACCCGTACTTGGGAATTCATATGATTACGCTGACAGCAACAGCTCGTAAAGAATTAAATAAAAGCCCTGATCTTCAGTTCAAGATTGGTGAAGATGCGGGGGTTTTAGTGGTTCGGGTAGTTGAAGGCTCTCCTGCTGAACGAGGGGGATTTCAGCCTGGTGATGTGATTCAAAAAGTAGGTGGAGCAGCGGTTACCACCGCCGTTGAAGTCCAAGAGCAAGTCGATGCCAGCACGATTGGGGATTCACTGACAGTTGAAGTTTTGCGTAATCAAAAGGTTGAGGTTTTAACGGTTCGACCCGGTGTGTTTCCGAAAAATGGTTAGAGCTAACTTGGGTTTGAGGAGTTGTCTTGATTGCTGAATGGTGGATTGCAGAAATTCCGCTCGGTCTTGTGATCGCAATTTGGCTAATTCTGTTGGTCGGGCGACGAGGTTTCTGGTTGTGTGATCAGCGTCTAGAAACATCGGCGAGTTTTAAATTAACTGATTGGCCGAAAGTTTGTGCGTTGATTCCGGCGCGGAATGAGGCAGACGTCTTGCCCCAGGCGTTGCGATCGCGGTTGGCTCAAACTTACCCCGGCGAACTAGAAATTATTTTGATCGATGATCAAAGTACGGACGGAACAGCAGAGATTGCCAGGAAGTTGGGTGAGGGGAGCGATCACAAAGTCACCGTTCTGAATGGGCAGGCGTTACCGGCTGGTTGGACAGGAAAACTCTGGGCGTTGGAGCAGGGTTGGAGGTTTGCACAAGAATCTCGGCTAGAATTTATATGGTTAACCGATGCAGATATCGAGACGGATGTGGATGAGCTGGCGCGGTTGGTAAGTAAGGCGATCGCAGAAAAGCGGGATTTAGTGTCATTGATGGTGCAGTTGCGCTGTGAGTGTTTTTGGGAAGCACTGTTGATTCCAGCGTTTGTGTTCTTTTTTCAGAAGCTATATCCGTTTCCTGTAGTTAATGATCCGAAGTCTAAGTTGGGCGCAGCGGCGGGCGGCTGTGCGTTGATTTCGACGGCCGCACTACAGAAATTAGGCGGGTTTGGTGCGTTACGCAATGCCCTGATTGATGACTGTACGTTGGGTCAGCAGATTAAAGATCAAGGGCGTTCGATTTGGTTGGGGTTAAGTACACAAACAATTAGCCTTCGACCTTATCCAACTCTGGCTTCGATTTGGTCAATGATTACGCGCACAGCATATACGCAGCTTTACTATTCGCCTGTGTTGCTGGTGGGAACGTTGTTCGGCATGGTGCTGATTTATCTCTGGGCACCGGGCATTGCGATCGCAAGTTTACTCACTCAGAACTGGCCGTTGTTTTGGGGTGGAATGTTGGGTTGGGGATTAATGGCGATCGCGTATTTCCCCACAGTTCGACTTTATCAATTGAATCCTTTTTGGAGTTTGATATTGCCGGTTGCAGGATTTCTGTATACTCTCATGACGCTTGATTCAGCTCGACAGCATTGGCAGGGTCAAGGTGGAGCGTGGAAGGGTCGAACTTATGGGGCTGACATTCAATAAATCTAAAAATGAGTGAAATGAGATGCAAGTATGTTCTGTGAAGTTTTGAAATTATGCCAAGCTCAAGCAATATCATTTTAAATTTAAAATGTCTGGTCAACAGAACCACAGTCTTACCATTCGGCTCGATCAATAGGAGCAAACACTTCTATCCGATCTGTCCCCGCAGCAGAACCGAGCAGAATCAGAAATTGTATGCGCAGCATTTCGCCAACACCACCAAACTAATCTCACCTACCAATCGAGCTTTGAGTTAGCAGAGAACCTCGATATCACTGGTACAGACACTTCTTCTCCTGAACTACCACCTGATCTCAGTACAATTCCAACTTATCTGTCTGACTTTGGCGAATGAAGCAAATTCTCCTAGATATGGGTCCGCTCGCCGCCATTTTCTCCTCCACTGACAATTTCCAAACAATTTGTATTGACCCACTGATGACAATTACACCAGCATTACTTGCCACTTAGCCCGTTCTTACAGAAGTCTAATACCTTGTCAGACAAAACCAGAGAGTCCCACTTGGGCTCTCTGAGCAGACTTTTTCGTGAAGTACGCCGACCAAGAATCCCAGTTAGCTGATGCCAGCTTGATATATGTCGCAGAAACCCACAATATCGACACGATTTTTACCCTGGACCGCCGCGACTTATCTATCGCTGTCGAAATACAAAGGCGGCTCAAATTATCCCCGACCCCTAATCAATGCGATTGAAAAAATTAATGAATCTATCCGGAAAAGAAGCCCGTCGGGACTTAAGATTATTTTTAGGTTTTAGATCTCCCAAAGCATGGAAAAGCTAGTAAAAGGGCTGCGGCGCTTTCAGACAGAATATTTCAGTAAGAATCAGGATCTGTTTGAACATTTAGCCAAAGGCCAGTCTCCCCGAGTCTTATTTATTACTTGTTCCGACTCGCGGGTAGACCCCAACCTGATCACCAATGCCAAAGTCGGCGAGCTGTTTGTTATTCGCAACGCCGGTAATATTGTCCCGCCCTACGGCGCTACTAACGGCGGCGAAGGCGGCGCAATTGAATACGCAGTCCAAGCGCTCAATGTAGAGCACATCATCGTTTGTGGACATTCCTACTGCGGCGCCATGAAAGGCTTGCTCAAACTCGATAAGCTCAAAGAAGACATGCCTTTAGTTTACGACTGGCTCTTGCAAGCAGAAGCCACACGCCGACTCCTTAAAGAGAATTATCCCACCCTAGAAGGGCAAGAAAAATTAGACGCTGCGATCGCGGAAAACGTCCTCACCCAACTCGAAAATCTGCGTACCTATCCGGTCGTTCATTCCCGGCTACGCCAAGGCAAACTCCATCTCAACGCCTGGGTGTATCACATCGAGAGCGGTCAAGTGTTTGCCTACGACCCCGAAGAACAAGAATATTTCAGCTCCAATCGTCCTCCTGAGCCTCACGCTCCCGAAGAACTTTTGGAGCCCCAAGACCACAAACCCGTAGGCTGGCTCCCCGACTACCAACGCGATCGCATCTATCGCGGCAGCTATCGGTAGAATTTCCATTCAATCAGCAGCTACTAAATGAAACCGGAGCGTCATCAAGGAAGTTGCCATTGCGGTCAAATTCGCTTTGAAGTCGTAATTACCGATTGGGTAGGCATTCGCTGCAATTGTTCGATCTGCACTCAGAAAGGCTTTTGGCATCTGATCGTGCCGCCTGAGCAGTTCACGCTCCTTCAAGGAGAAAACGCCCTCTCTACCTATCGCTTCAACACAGGTACTGCCCGCCATCATTTTTGCAACTGCTGTGAGATCCATCCATTCTATCGCCCTAGGTCTCATCCCGACTGGTATGACGTGAATATCAACTGCCTTTCCTCCACGCTGCGATCGCGGTTTACTGTGCAAGCGTTCGACGGGCAGAACTGGGAAGAGCACATCGACGAAATTCGCGAGATGCCCTAACTGGCCTATGGCGAATGCTCATACTTCTGCGATCGCAATTCTAATGAGCGCAGCCTTTTTGGATTTTATAATTGGCGATCCGTGGAGCTGGCTGCATCCAGTTCAGGTGATGGGCTGGGTAATCAATAAAGAGACAGCAATATTTTTAAAACTTGCAAAGTCCCCTCTGAAAAGACGCATTGCAGGATTTTTTTTAGGGTCCAGCGTGATTTTGTGCAGCGGTGCGATCGCATGGAGTATTCAGTTTCTGCTGGGACTCACCCACCCTGCCCTCGGATTACTCAGTCAGTCCATACTTTTAGCAAGTTGCTTTGCTGGTCGCAGTTTGCGCCAAGCGGCAGAGGATGTAATGAAACCGTTAGCCGCTGGAAATTTAACCGAAGCTCGAAATCGCCTTGCTCTATATGTTGGCCGGGATACCCAAGACCTCTCTGAACCTGAAATTCGCCGAGCCATCCTCGAAACCGTCGCCGAAAATACCGTCGATGGCGTCACTGCGCCTCTATTCTTTGCAATCATTGGGGCCTTCGTCCCTGGGATTGGTCCTGCCCCGTTTGCGATCGCATACAAAGCTGCCAGTACATTAGATTCTTCCATTGGCTACATGCGAGAACCATACATCCATATCGGCTGGTTTAGCGCCCAGCTCGAGGACTATCTAACTTGGATCCCCTGTCGCCTGACCGTACTTTGTATTGCTTGTTTAAGCGGTAAACCTCGACAAGCTTGGAAACGATGTCAACGGGACGGAATCAAAGACCCTAGCCCCAACTCTGGCTGGAGCGAATGTGTATTTGCCGCAGCCTTGGGTGTTCAGCTTGGCGGAATAAATTACTACGGCGGCGTTGCTAAACCAAAACCGCTGCTCGGCGATCGCGATCGCGAAATTGAATTCATAACGATCAAACAAGGATTGCAGTTAATGCGCTGGGCATACCTTTGGGGTCTTAGCTCGGGTCTTGTAGGCCTAATAATAGCGAGTCATTTTATCTGAACAATAAACCTTGCGACTCAATGCCACCTACATTTAAATAACGCCTGACGACCACGCCCAATAACCAATTGCCGCCAGCCCTGCTAGGCCTAACAGCACTGATAACACCAGCTTTGTAGCATTGTTCTTCTTTGACAACGTCAACGAAACTTTTACAATCTCTGGAGGAAGTTCGCTGGCTAAATCTTGAGGCAGAATATTCTTATCAACGACCCCTAGAAGCCAAGGCCAAATGATTATGAAATTGTAAGCATTTGCGCCATTTTTAACACTACCAAATTGTTCAAATAAGTCGGGACTAAAATAGCCTGTATTAGTCACTGCCTGATTATGAAAAGCTTCTAGTTCTGAGTTATTAGGGTCCGACAACGAAAAATATAGCTGCTTAGTTGTGCTCGCAATATAGTCATAATTCGCTTGCTTGCCGAAGAAAGGACGTTTAATCCATTCCTTGGGTGGAACGATCTCATCATCGGCACCATGAAGAATCGTCACCGGCAACGTCAACTTTCCTCCGGTATCTTTAATCTCAAGAGGCTCTGTCGCAAAAGGTACGGAGAAAAGCTTTAACAGCAAAATAATCGGTCCAGGAATTCCCAATTCTGTAGAAGGTGCAGGTTCAACCGTAAAAATCTGGAGCGGTTCCAGACGTTTCTGATTGGGCTCCAACGCTGACTGCCAACTCAACGCCAACAAGCCACCTAAAGAATGACCAAATATAACAACGTCCGGCTCAGTGCTGCCTAATGGAGGATAATCTTGTGTTAAACGCTCAAGTGAGACTTCTGTTAAATCAATGGCATCATCCACCCATTCCCTGGGACAGTGAAGTAGGCTTAAACCAATGGTCGAGAGTAATTGATTTAGATTTTTCTCCTAAGTACGATTAAAGATAGAAATTGTTATGTTGATCAGTCCAAAAACCACGGACAACGCCAAAGAAACTAAAATGAATTGCCGTAAATTTGGGTCGCTAAGTTTACGACTTCGGCAAGAACCGGGTGCACCAAGAGACTCTTTTACTTTGAGCGGATTGATCGCGGCTTGTGTCATGACACCCACAGCAGAAACCCAATTAATCAGGCGCGATTCATCCAGTTCTTGGGGTTCAGGAGGATTCGGATAGGAGCTGCGTTGAAAATCGGGAAAAATAACAAAATATCCTTGAGCCACTAAAGACTTCAAATGCGCCTCATAAAACCGTGGCCAACAGAGCGCAAAGCCATGGAGATAGACAATAACTTTCGGTTTGCTATCGGCAGGAATGGAGTCTGGTGCATAGACCTGCACAAAGTCGCCTTGCTCGTGATCTCCCGACCAATAAATACGATAACTTTCTTGATCAATGACATGCCATTCGGGATTCTCGGCGCTAGCTGAGATCAACATCATTTAGTTCCTCCAATTTATTGCAAACGTCATAAATGTCGATAGAAATATCTTCACTTCAATTCTTATGCTTTCATAAAACGCGATCACCATTGATCACCAATATTTCTGGGCAGATAAAGAACTTGAATCGCTATATCAGAAGCACGTCTTCACATAGAGCTTCAAAATTGAACATCACCATAGGGTTATTCTCAAGAACAAGCCATGTCCTCTAGGCTAACGATCGCTTCCAGCCTTATAATCGGTCGACTCCCCAGTAGCTTCGTAATTGACCGGTTCAAGACAGCATTGCAGCCCCACAATTCCGGCGCGCGCCCATATCCCATAAGCGCTCATTGCCTGTGACGATATCACTTAGCCTCAAGCTTATAGCTTTCGCCAGATCGCTTAGGACACTTCATGATTTTGAGTTGCCTAATTCTAGAGCGTTCTGGCACGCAGGCGCCCCCTTACGAAGGTGTCGGCTGCTATAGATGCAAATCGACCCCTGACCTTAGCTTACAAGCGCTGAAATACATTTCAGCAATTATCCGAAATCAAATCAAATGTCGTTGAAGAAGTCCTAACATGTTTGATATTGGAAGAAACTATCTCATGTTAATGCTCCCCGAAATCCTCAGAGAAGCTCAAATCACCCAGCGCTTGTCCTTTCAACTTATTCAAGAACTCAATCTTTCTCTAGATTGGATTTCACTTGATACCCGCCAATCCCATGCCCTCGACATGCTTCGAAAGCACATAGAAGACGGTGACATCCTTGTTGAGCACAAAAGTCCCGAGTTTGCGATCGCATTACTCGGGTACTAGCTCCTCCAAAACTTGGAAGCGGACATGATTGATTGCCAGCTCTCCAATTGAGACCGTTTCTTTATTCACCGGTTCGCCATTGCTCCGTAAAGTTTCAAAGGAAACCCCTTTTGCCATCTCGGCATGATACCAAGCCAATCCCATAAAAAATCGCGTGGGATAAGGCCCCCCCTCGTTCACATCATCCGGATTAGACTCCATCGGCAACCAGCCAAAGCCGGGGACAAAAAACTCCATCCACACATGATTAAAGTCTGGAATTAAAGGCAAATTCCGCTGCAGGGGGTGGGGGGGACACTTGTAACGGCCGACTGTTC
>JBCDHF010000042.1:0-16420 GCA_038750375.1 Cyanobacteria bacterium P01_H01_bin.15 | reverse complement strand
ACAAAACCATGACCGAAAAGTTTTGGGCATGGTTAGCATTGAGTAGATAAATTTAGCGCCAGCTCTGTGAAATATCAAATATGCTTGCTCAGCGAGTTATGAGTTCCGGCTTCTGGGTCACCCTAAGTTCTTGTCTACTGCTGGGACAACCTTTTGTTAACGCACAGCCTGCACCGCTCAATGCCGAGTTGTTCAATCGCTGTACTACGGGATGGGTTTCTCAGCTACGCATTGGTCTATCGGCTTGCGAAGAACTTCTTAAGGAGGCTCAAACAACCAATGATCAAGCCTTGGAAATCCGAGCCCTGTTGAACATGGGGCGTATTTTTCGCACAGACGGACAGTTCACTCGAGCTGAAACAAAACTGCAACAAGCCCTGGATCTGAGTCAGACACCATCATCAGCAGCAAACGATTTGACGCCCTCGGTTCAAGACTTTTTGGGCAGCACACCCGTTTTACAGCAGGCGGAGGCGCAATTTGAACAATTTCAGCAGTCCCGGTCTGCCGGAGCACAAACAGAAATTTGGTTAGAACTGGGCTTTGTGCGTTTAGCGGTCCAAAAAGATGCGGAGACTCCCTTTCAAATTGCGATCGTATTGTCGGAGACAGACCCCTTTGCCCAAGCGTCTGTTTATAACGAAATCGGCTTAGCCTATCGTCAACAGGGTGAAATTGCTCGGGCGTATGAGTATTTCGAACTTCGGGATCATACCTTTGGCGCAACGACTCCGGAGGATCATCAGCTCAGGCAGGCTAACTATTTTGTGGAAATCGGGCAACCGGCGCAAGCAATTCCGCTATATCAGCAGCTTATTGCCAGTGATCACGGCTCAAAAGAATTGTATTTTGACCTAGGACTTGCCTATGCGGCAGCGGGCCAATATCAGGAAGCCCTAAAGGCATTTAAAAAGACCGACAAAACGCTGTATCAGGGACAGGTCTTAATTGAGCTTGAGCAGTTTGCCCAAGCGGAATCGGTGCTCACCAAAGCCGTTTACGATGCGGAAAAACGACTTACGAATTTAGAACGCGATCGCAAAAAGACGAATCAGCGGCAACAAGCCCAGCTGAACCAGCAGCAGCAAATCACGGAGCAGGTACTCGAACAGATGGCAGTGAACTTGCCACCGGATGCGGCTCGGGCACTGCGGGAAAGTTTCCAGCAAGGTGCGGCTCAAATTCAACAAGACTTTACCCAAACTCAACAATCCACCTTGGTATATGAAGATCAGCTCGCGGTAGGCTTACGGGAAAGTCAAAGCGCCGCTGCTTACGATTTACTACTGCGAACACAAATTGCCCAAGGCAAGGTGGCAGAAGCATTAACGGTCGCCGAACAGAGTCGGGGTCGGGTGTTTCGAAGACAGTTGGCCCAACGGACCGGTCAAGAACTGCCGGCGCAACCCCTAACCGCACCAGACATTCAGAGCATTGCCGATCGGGAGCAGCGTACGTTTGTTATTTATGCAGTAGTGAATCGTTACGATTTCCCGCAGGTCAAGACCCCCCAACCAGACAAACTCTATATCTGGGTGGTTTCGCCAGGGCGAGCATTGACGTTCAAAGAAATGTCTTTAAATCGGGTGCCATTGAATTCCCTGTTGGAGCAGGTTTATTATTTGGCGTCGATAGGAGAGACATTTAGCGCTGAACTGCGACAGCTTTATCGTCTACTGATTGAGCCGATCGAGGCTAACCTACCGCCCACGGGGTCCGAACTCACCATCGTCCCAGATGAGGGCTTATTTTTAGTTCCGTTCGCCGCCCTGAAAACCGCAGACACCTATCTCATCGAGAACTATCCCCTGGCCATTTCGCCGGTATTAAGCAATCGCACCACTGCGCGATCTCAAACGACCCAAGGTGCTCTGATCGTCGGAAACCCAACCATGCCGTTTCGCGGTCAAGACCTCGGCGATCCGCCCGAACAACTATCGTCCCTTTCAGGTGCTGAGACTGAGGCGAAGATCATTGCCAATTTATTGGCGACAAAGCCCTTGATTGGCAGGGACGCGACCGAGACAGAAATTAAACGGCGGCTTGCATCGGCTCAAGTGATTCACTTGGCGACCCACGGCGAATTTGATGCCCGAGATGGGCTGGATAGCTGGGTCGCCTTTTCGCCAGGACCCCAAGAAGATGGATTTTTAACCGCTGCCGAGCTATTGCAAAACCGTCAGCTTGCGGCTGAACTGGTGGTGCTGAGTGCCTGTGTCACAGGTCGTGGTCCTGTTACTGGTGATGGCGTCATCGGTTTATCCCGATCTTTTTTAGCGGCCGGTGCCGAGAGCTTAGTTGCGTCTCTTTGGTACGTGCCAGACGCTGGAACTGAAGTCTTGATGACTAAATTTTATGAGTATTGGCAGGGCGGAAACGATAAAGCTCAGGCTTTGCGATTAGCAATGAAAGACATGATTAATTCAGCTGAATTCAGTACCCCGGATAACTGGGCTGGATTTTTGTTCTATGATGCACCGAATTAGTTATAACCTTCGCCAGATCGCTTAGACATCTCTAATTCTGAGTTGATTAATTTAATGGCGTTCTGGCGGACAGCTACCTCTTTACGAAAGTGGCGGCTGCAATAAAAGCCGGCTTCTCCTTAAAAATCCCGCTGTTTTTTGCCGTTTGTCTATGAAGATCATCTTCTTGCATCGCAACTTTCCCGCTCAATTTCGGCACCTGGCGGTTGCGCTTGCCGCCGACCCGAAAAATCAAGTGGTCTTTTTGACCAACAGCAAAGATGGACAGATTGCTGGCGTTGATAAGTACCTCTATAAAGTGACTCGGGATGTCAGTCCCAAAACCCATCGCTATGTACGGCAACTAGAAAGTGCAGTATGCGATGGACAAGCGGCTTGGCGGACCGCACGACAGCTCAAGCAAGGGGGTTTTGAGCCGGATGTGATTTATGCCCACATCGGTTGGGGACCGGGTCTATTTCTACGGGATTTATTCCCAGACACGCCCTACCTCGGCTTTTTTGAGTGGTACTACCATGCCTATGGGACCGATGCCAACTACGACCCCAATGACCCCATTGATGAAGATAGCGCTGCCCGGATTCGCATTAAAAACGCCTCAATCCTGCTAGAGCTAGCTCACTGCCACGGCGGAGTCGTGCCCACACACTGGCAACATCAGCAGTTCCCGACCGAATTCAAACAAAAGCTACGGGTCTTGCATGACGGCATTGATACCCAATTTTTTCAGCCGCAGCCGGATACCCCTCTGGTCTTTGGGTCGATGACGGCTGAACAGATCGATCGCGCCCTCGGCATTCAAGATAAAACGTCAAAATTGACTCCCACCCAAAAAATTCAGCGGGAATTCTGGCTCAAGGGATTAGATCTTTCAAATAAGCTGGAGATTGTGACTTATGTGTCGCGAGGGATGGAGCCCTATCGAGGATTTCCCCAGTTTATGAACGCAGTTTCACTCCTGCAAAAAGAGCGATCGCAATGTCAGGTGGTGGTGGTTGGGGAAGACCGGGTTGCTTACGGCAAACGCTTGGCGGATGGTCGAACTTATCGGGAAAAAGCCTTAGCTGACCTGGAACTGGATCACTCGCGGCTGCATTTTACGGGGCGTTTATCCTACGAGCAATTACGAATGGTATATCAGGCGTCCTCGGTGCATATCTATTTGACCTATCCCTTCGTGTTGTCTTGGTCAATGCTCGAGGCAATGGCCTGTGGTTGCGTTATTGTGGGGTCTCGCACGCCCCCTCTCGAAGAAGTCATTACCGACGGCGAAAATGGATTTCTGGTGGATTTTTTCGATTCAGCTGCGCTCGCAAATCAGGTGAGCGACGTGCTCGAGCACCAAGACGATCCTCAAATTCTGGCGATTCGGAAACAGGCCAGAGAGACGATTTTAGAGCGGTATGACCTGAGTAAGCTGCTGCCGCAACATCTGGACTGGCTGAAAAGCTGGTCTGAGCAGTCTTAATGGAAAGTTACGGTAAAATTAACGGCAAATCCTGGAACTTATCGCCTTTACCAGGTCGCCTAGCAGACCTCTGATTTTATGATGCCTAATTCTAGAGCGTTCTGGCATGCAGCCGCGACCTTACGAAGTGGCGACTGACTACATTTTACTGAGCGTTCCATTGCTCGCTTTATTTGAGGATGGGTCATCTATGTCCTTCTCAACCCAAGACCTTATCAAAATCTTGGATAACGAACTCAAAGCGATTTGGCGAGGAGAGCGCCAGGTATTGTCTTGCGAGGAACGGCTTAATTCCCCGGCTATTGCGAAGGCGCTGAATCTTCGGCAGGTCAACAAGGTATTTGCATTTCAAGATTTTCAGCGTCAAATTCACGATTACCAACAAGAGCATCACGTCTCTGGCATTATTTGGCGGGAGCTGACCTGCCAAGGACAAACTCTGACGGTACCGGAACTGCATAATAAGCTGATTCCCGTAGAGGGAGATAAACAGACTCTGATGGCAGCTAAATCTGAAATTTTCGACTTCTGGAAAGAAAAAACCCAAGATATGGTTTTTTTCTTAGAAGATAGTCAAACCACCACTACCGCAGAATACGCCGATTATTTATTGCTCAGAGCCGATTGGGTGGAACTGGATATTGGGATTAAAGACTTTTATCTAGGGCTATGCTGGGGAGATCCGACTAAATATCGCTATCGGTGGGCTCGACCAAGTTCAGGACGCGATCGCATAACGGCAACTCCGAAAGAAACGGACAGATGAAGTAATGACCCGCCGACCGTGTAGAATTGGCTAATCTTTGCACACGTTCCAGAAAGTATTACAGGAGAACCCGGATGCTCGTTGCTGTCGGCACAATCCAAAGTTTAGGATTTCCCTCGATCTTGGCGGCCTCAGATGCCGTGGTTAAAGGGGCGCGGGTCACCATTGTTCACTTTGACAAGGCAGAGCGGGGCAACTTCTACATCACGTTTCGTGGGCCCGTTTCGGAAGTAAAACGGGCGATGGAAGCGGGAAAAGCAGCAGTTGAAGAGACTTTTGGCGGCGTGCTTACTGGCGAGTATATCGTGCCCCACCCCACCGCTAATGTCGAAACCATTCTGCCGTTTCAATATACTGAGGCGACTGAGGCCTTCCACTAACTTTTGTGGCGCGGTTGATCTTTCAGGGAAAGAGTGACTGAAACAGTCCAGGAAAGAGTATCTGTGCGGCCCAAATTCGCGTATAGTGAGGAGCGTCACAGCTAGGGTTGCTGGTCTGATTTGTTAGGAGATTCATTAATGACCCAAGAAGCAGTAGGCTCAATCGAAACAAAAGGATTTCCCGGTATTTTGGCAGCAGCCGATGCCATGGTTAAGGCTGGCCGGGTCACATTGGTGGGCTATATCCGAGTCGGAAGTGCTCGGTTTACCGTTAATATCCGAGGCAGTGTTTCGGAAGTTAAGGTTGCGATGGCAGCAGGCAGAGAAGCAGCTGAGAATACAGAGGGTTGCTCCCTTGAATCTTGGGTGATTATTCCTCGCCCCCACGAAAATATTGTGGCAATCTTGCCGATTGAATATTCTGAAGAATCGCTACCTTTCCGCGAAGCGGCTACTCTACCGTCGCTTCCTAATTCTCGTTAAGCGCTTCATCATCTAAATTCCAGCTTTTTGCAAACTAATTACAGCTCGCACCAGTTAAGGTTAGGAGCTGCTTTCTTGTGTTTATTTTTCCTGTCTCGACTCTGATCATTTAGCGAGTAAACCAGCGTCGATTGAGTGCTTGCAGGTAAAGCTGCAGGGGAAATTGATAGTATTCCAACATTAGCCAGAGTAAAAACCCAAGATGGGTCAACAGAGTTAAGCCGGTCCAAGCCCAGGGCAGCCAAGCCAAGTTACTGCCAGGCATCGGCGGAAATAGATATGCAGCCAACCCCACCAAGCTGGGCGGCAGAAAGACAAAGATGCCGCCCAGCAGCCAATACAAGCGCGGATTTAAAGCGCCGTCTTTCGCTTGAGCTCGTCGCCAAGCTCGTCCAGACCAAGACCAGCTCAAGGTAAGGTGGCTATCGGCTGTTTTTAGCTGGTCGTAATTGGGACTGACTTCAAATAAGTGCTGACAAAAATTGCAGCCAAACACATCCATTAACGCGATCGTAGAAATTTCTCCGTGGCGACAAATGGGGCAGGGATAGGTGTGGGTTAGCTCGATGGAGCCGGGGGGTGAGGATGATTTGTGCATGGTGGTGAAACGGAGTCTAGGCAAGTTGACTTGAGGACGGCGGTGTTTTGGTTTGGAGGAGTTTTAGTTGCTCCATAATTTGAGCTTGAAGGTGGGCTTGTTTGATTTCTGTGCCGTAGATTAAATCCCCTGGTTGCTGAAAGAGGATGAGGGCGTCGATGTCTTTTTGGGCAAACACGCTAAACAGCAGTTCGATGATGGGAATGGATTTCGCGATCGCATCCATTTGGTCGGGTTGATTTTGGGTGAACTGGGCAGCATCTTCGAGGGTGGCGAAGCCGTAAATCACCCGTCGTTGTTGCTGAGGGTTTTGACGATGGGCGATTTCGGTGACTAACCAGTCGCCGTTGGGATTGGTAGAGAGGAAATAGGCGGGCTGTTGTAGCGAGGCGGCTATGCGACGCAGAACAGGGGCGACTCCTACGGCGACGACGGCGGAGGAGAGCCCATGTTGGGGGGCTTCTTCGCTAAGTTGCTGGAGCTGTTGGTCGATGGATTTCATGTAGGGCGAACCCCAAGACTGTTCCTAAGAGTAAACCTGACTTCCTCGGTAATTCAGGCAAATTAAAGAAAGTTATCTGCTTTGGGAATTTGTTGGCACGACCCAGTTTTTGTTCAGCCAGACCTCGGTCCGCTTGAAAATTGAAGCTCGTCAATAGCGGTACTCGCATATTACAGAGAATATCGATTCATCTTGGCGATCTGCCCAGCCTATGCCACCTGCGGAGTCGACATAATTTGTTGTAGTTGGTGATGAGAGGGCGCATCGATATTGCTAATGATGGCTTTGGTTCTCATGGGGAAAAGGATCTCGGTCCGGCTCTGCGGTTCTTTGTAAGGCGGTAATGAGCTCAGCACCGAATAGATGGTGCTGAGCTCTCCAGATGCGGCTTGGATTCCATAATATCGCTATGATGCCGTAACTCTGAAGCAACGTACGGGTTCTGTGCCTCTGTGTCCTGATTTTTTTATGGAGTTGCGATCGCAGACAAATCGAGGAAGTCCCTTACAAACCCAAATGCTCGAATACCTGGAGAATGGGTCAGCCTCGGCTGGTTAATCGACCTGCAGACGCAGCAGGTTGAAATTTATCGACCCAAGCAAACAGCAGAAATACTGAATAATCCTCAAACACTATCAGGAGAAGAGATCTTGCCTGGGTTTATCTTGTTTCTGGCACGCATTTGGAGCGAATAGATCAAAAAAGTTGTCCCGAGTAATATTTTTTGCGATCGCAAACACGATGATCTTGTCGATGGGAGGCAATTACACTCGAACTGCCCCAATGGTCCTGAAATGATTTCCTAACGATACAAAGTCGCAGCTTTGAGCATGTGATAGGCAATCAAAAGCTGTGTAATCGCAAGGGGATAGCTCTGCAAAATTTCGCCGGTGGTGCCCACAACCTTTCCGATTTCTACATCATTACCAACTCGACAGAAGCTCTCTAGAGACGGGACTTCAGAGCAGAGAATTTTTTCCAGGTCACGAACTTGCTCCTTGGTCGCGTTGCCGTCAATTTCTAATACATCAACCGGTTTTCCCATATCGCGATCGAGGCCGAGGCGTACAGCCGAATCCTTACCCAGTTTCTCTGATTCGATTAACTCAATCAGGTCCGGGTGGGGAATAGTGGGACGTAACACCAGACGAACATTTAAACGACCATCTTGAGTGCCTTCTTCACCTTCTGGAGGATAGAAGGAGACAATCACATCGGCCCACTGGCGTTGGGGACGAATAAATTCTTCAGAATCCGGCTCTCGCTTTTGTAGCGCTGACCGCACTTGGTCTGCAGTGTAGCCGCGCTTGCGGGTGTCTCGCTTAACTTTCCACGTGGCTCTTAGGGGTTCTGGCGGGGCAAGATAAACCTTGACATCATAGGATTCGCGAACGCCGCGGGTAGAATAGCCCAGTAAGCCTTCAACGATGACAAATTCTGACGGCTCAATATACTCTGGCGGGTCAAATTCCCCAGTGTCGTGGTTATAAATAGGCTTCAGGATTGACCGTCCGCCCCGAAGCGATGCCAGATCTTGCTGCATGATGTCCATATAGTTGGCATCGGGATGTAGAGCTGTGATCCCGATTTCTGCCCGCTGTTTACGGTCGTAACGATGATAATCGTCGGTGCAGATAGCTGTGACGTTATCTTCCCCGAGGACTTGTCCAATCCCACGTGTGAGAGTGGTCTTGCCAGCTGCACTGTCTCCCACAATGCCAAGGATGATGCGTCGCTGAGCCATAACTATTCACTCCTACCCGTAAGCTGAAAAGGTTGAACTAATTTTACGAGGTGAGGGATCTCTGGGCAAACAACTGGCTGACGGGCCGCAAAGCGGATGATTATTTTGTGACCAAACCCTCAATATCACCCAATTATTGGTCATTGTGTCACCAATACTCCAACGGGATAACCATTCAGGTGAGGTCAAGCTCATTTGCGATCGCAGATACTAGCAGTATTCGAAATGACGGAGATAGACGCCGATGGATTTAACGCAGGAGTTACTTAAGGTCAAAGCTCATTTTCGGAGTCAAGTGCCCGAAGATATCAAAGCGCGAATGGATCAGGCAACGAGCGACCTTATTCACTCGGGCCTAGCCGAGAGTAGTCCTCAAGCTGGTGATATACTTCCCGGATTCGCGCTGCCGAATGCCGCCGGTGAAACCGTTAAATTTTCCACGCTGCTGGTCCAAGGTCCAGTTGTGATTTCCTTTTACCGAGGAGGTTGGTGTCCGTATTGCAATCTTGAATTGCGCGCACTCCAGGAAATATTGCCTGACATTGAAGCGAAGGGTGCTCAACTTGTTGCGATCTCTCCCGAGACTCCGGACAATAGCCTCTCAACACAGGAGAAAAACGACTTAACCTTCCAAGTTCTTAGTGATGAGGGAAATCGTTACGCCAAAGATCTCGGGTTAGTTTTCACCTTACCGGCTGACCTGCGTCCCATCTACGCCAACTTTGGTATTGATTTAACCGCGCACAACGGCAACAAATCCTTTGAACTTCCGCTTCCGGCAACTTATGTTGTGGCTCCCAGCGGTGAAATTATCTTGGCGTTTGCTTCTGCTGACTACACCGAGCGGCTGGCACTCCAAGATATTCTAAATGCCTTAGACCGAGTCCCTGTCGGTTCATAATTACGTTAAACGCTTTTATTCATCCATCTCAAAAGAGGAACAATCAGATGACAGCTCCCCTGACACTCACTCCCGACAATTTCCCTATTCAAGTTTTCGGCGAAACCAAGCCGGTACTAATTGATTTTTGGGCTGCTTGGTGTGGACCTTGCCGGGCTCTCGCTCCGATCATTGACGCGATCGCAGAAGAATATGCTGACCAAGTCATCGTAGGGAAAGTCAATGTTGATAAATATCCCGACTTAGCAACTCAATACAACGTTCGCGCGCTGCCGACGCTCCTCGTTTTCAAGGACGGGGAAGTTGTCGCAGAGTGGGTCGGAATGGTGACAAAAAGCGTGCTCAAAGAGCGGCTTGAGCAGCTATTGGAGTCCGGGGCTCCGGCTATTGTCTAGATTCCAGCGTTTTCAGCTTTGCTTTGTGCCAAGTAGACGATTCTAGTAGAGGTGAGCAATCACCTCTTTTTTTTGTCTTGAGCATTCAATATCATCGCCTCGCATTAATCTGGATGATATTTATTAAAATAAGTCGTCAGCAACTGAGAGTGACTTGGGGCGAGCTGACGATAGGCGTTAAGTTTTGAAGAGAAACACTGCCCAGTCAGAATTTGTTCAGGCTTAAACAAACCAAAGTCTTGACCTTCATTCAACGTTAGTTTGGATAAGGGGACTTTCAGTTCGGCACGAAAGAGGTAACGGCAGACGCGCTCGTCTTCGAAAATATCATATTGTTCAAAATCATCCCCCACTTGATAGCCAATTTCTTCCTGAATTTCTCGTCGAAAACCGACAGCGGTTTCTTCCCCTGGATCAAGATGCCCGCCAAAAACAGCCCACATTCCCGGATAAATAATGGTGGGAATATCATCTCGTAGCTGTAATAAGTACTCTCCTTCCCGATACAGAACCGCCAATACAACTGGAATTTTGGTCATTTCTCTATTACTCGGATGATAAGGCCTGATTTTATCAAGTCATGGCGCTGACTCGGGCTTGATGGGCAGAGATAGAGGCCGGACAAGACCTTCCTTCCCAATGACGGCGGCAAACAGCTGAAGATTGTGGTTTCGGAGTTGACTGATCCGTTGACAGAATCAATGTAGCTGGGCGTAGCATTCATGACTTTTTCAATGCGATTTTCGCTCCAGTACTGCCTATCTTCATATTTAAATAATTGCAGTGATTAGTTGTTGATAAAGGCATTTTGAGCGCTTTTGCAATCCCTAACGTTTACCATGCAAGGCGATTGGGACGTTTTGAATGCGCTCCACCTCAGCGTAAATGCCGAAGAATGTAGTGACCGTTGCTAAAATGAACGCTGGCTATAGTACTGGCTGGACGGCTCTTTTCTGCTGTCTATAGAGGCGTCGATGCCTACGATCGCTCAGGTTTCCGACTATCCTGAAGCCCTCGCAACTCACCAAATCCAGAAAAAATTCAAGAGCGATTATCAATCACCATAAAGTTTGACCGCATTGGTGCAACCTATCTAACCAGTTCACTGCGACGGACTTAGCATAATTGGTGTAATTATGATGGTATTTTGCATTCCCACCGCTGAGTTTCGACCGTTATGCCTCTTATTTATCGATGGAGATACAGCAGAAAGATTACTGGCAGGATTTCAGCACCGAATCTGGGTTTGCCGCTGACGAATGAAGCCTTGACGCTAAAAGCTGTGCAACCATCTCTGTACGGGACGAAACCTCAAGCTTACGGAACATTCGCTTTAAGGCTTGCTTCACAGAATTTTCGGTAATCCAAAGTTGCTTGCCAATCTCTGCGTTAGTTCGCCCTAGCGCAACTAAGTCGGCAATTTGCAGTTCTCGTGGTGTTAACGGGCGAGTGCCGCACGATTGGTGTTGAGGTTCTGAAGCTGTAGCTTGTACTTGCCGGGTTGCCGTCCATACCGATAAATGCAAACAAATAGCACTCATATCTGCTAAGTCTTGGGTATTAAAGGCAGGCATTGATTTTTCACGAGTGCAGCCAACTGAACCGATTAACTGCCCTCGACCAATTATTGGGCCTGCCATCACATGCCAATGATCGGGGCGGGGACAAATGATTGCCCATGCTTTATGTGAGGTCACTAATTCTTCATGCACGGGCGAATGACGCTCCGCGATGTAACGCACTATAGGGTTATTTTCGAGCGATAAGGCGGCGTTCACAACTGTCTGAAACCGGGGATCGATCTTCAACCGATCCAAAAAAAAGATTGCCGATCGTTTGGCTGAAAAATATTCGCCAATTTTGGGCGCAAGCTGCGATCGCAAATCATCTTCATCATTTGCCCAATCGATTTCTTCAAATAAGAGTTTTAAGGAAAGGGTCATGACGGTGAAAAGAGTACTCGATCGGGGACTAGGCACGATGAATGGTCATTCCTAGTATAGAGACAACTTCCAGAATAGCTACTACTAAGAGGATCGTTCCATGAGTAATTTACAACCCTATACCGTTGGCTTGATGCTATACCCGGGCATGACCACCCTGGATATCGTAGGTCCTCAGACCGTATTTAATGTGCTTCCAGGTATCAAACTCCATCGTATCTGGAAAGCACTAGACCCGATTGCAGCGGATGACGGTATGGTCATCGTTCCAGACACAACTTTTACAGATTCTCCGCCGTTGGACGTGCTCTGTATCGGCGGTGGCATGGGGCAAATGGCAATTATTGACGATCCAGAAGTGTTGGGATTTCTGAAGAAACAGGGGAGTACGGCTCAGTTCATCACTTCAGTGTGTGGTGGATCTGTTTTTTTAGCCAAGGCAGGATTGCTACAAGGGTATCGCGCTGCAACCCATTGGGCGATGCGGGATGAACTCGCCAAGTTGGGGGTTGAGGTCGGAACTGAGCGCGTCGTAGTAGATCGTAATCGGATATCGGGCGGCGGAGTAACAGCAGGTATCGATTTTGGTTTGACAATTGCCAAATTGCTGCGGGGAGAGAAAGCTGCCAAAATTGTTCAACTCTCAATCGAGTACAATCCCGAACCACCGTTTGATGTGGGTTCACCCGAAAAAGCCGGACCTGAGTTAGTGCAGAAGACGCTGGAATTTGTGACGGAGCAGTTGGGCCAAGGAGTATTAGCACAACAAAAAAAATAGAACACACTGATTCAGATTGGCGACAGGTTGGGTTTTATGGCATTTCAATTGCATTTAATCTGTGCCTAGTTGCCCAAGTATTGAGTGTTGGGGTTGCTTTCTTTCGCGATCCGAGTTGGTGGGGTATCCATGTTTGGCTTGTTCGAGGGTATAGCGGACTGTCATTAGTCTTACTGGCTGGAGCGTTAGCCCTGCCATTCTCGAAGAGAGCTCGATCGCTTGCCGCTAGTATGCCCGTGTTGCTCCTACTCCAGTTTTGCAGCATTCATCTCCAAACCCCACTTCACTTAAAAGTGCTTCATCCGCTGATTGGATTTACGTTGCTCTACGTTTCCTCAAGCCTTGTACATCGAATTTCGCGCGAGATGAGTGACGGCTCTCAGCCTGAAAGTATTGCCAACTAGGAGACAAACCATGAAGCATTACGCTCATCCGGAAGTTTTAGTCGATCCTCAATGGCTTGTCGATCACTTAGACGATCCCAGCCTTCGATTGATCGAAGTTGATGTTAATCCAGATCTCTATCAAGAAAAACACATTCCCGGGGCAGTGTTTTGGAATATATTGAGCGATCTATTTCAACCTAATCTTCGAATTAACATCGAACCGACAGCGATCGAAAACTTATTATCTCGATCGGGTATTGCCGAGGACACGACAGTCGTTGCTTATGGTAGCTATCCTGGAACTGGAGCCTGGATTTTCTGGTTTCTGAAGATGATTGGACATTCCGATGTGAGAGTGCTCAATGGTGGGCATCAAAAATGGGTAGAGGAAGGCCGTCCGGTTACAGCAGAGCTATCAACCTTTATTCCGACCCAGTACTTGCCTCAATCATTGGATACCAGCTTGCGGGTATTGTCAGCGGAGATTCAAGCTGCGATCTCTAATCCCAACCAAATAATACTCGATGTTCGCACACTTGAAGAATATCGAGGCGATGTATATCTAATAAAGCCGCCGGAAGAAACAGAACGAGCTGGACATATTCCCAGTGCGCTCCATCTCGAACACACTCTCACGCTTAATGATGATGGTACGTTCAAATCATTTAATGATTTGCAGGCACTGTTTAATGGCAAAGGCATTACCCCAGACAAGAAAGTATTTCCTTATTGTGCTGTTGGAGGGCGATCGGCTTACATCTGGTTTGTCTTAAAATATTTGCTTGGTTATCCTCATGTTCGCAACTATGATGGTTCATGGAATGAATGGAGCAATCTGCCCAACGCCGAGATTGAAAAGTAGCTTAAATCATTCGTATATTGCACACATCAAAACTCCCATGCACACCGACCGCCGAAAGTTTAGCGATTATGATGCAGAGTCGTTCTGTGGCGGGTGATGGACAACGTTAGGCTTTTCCCCACTTGAAATTCCGTAATTAGGCAGCATGGACTACAGTTCACTTTCTGCAGATATAAAACTTTTTTGGGCTACGTTTCTACAAAAAACTGAGCGAAAGAGCTCTACTACACCATATGGAGCCTTTTATTTTGCTGATACCAAGCAGGATGCCAACGAGCTTGCATCCCTTGTCCTTTCTAGGATCAAACGGGCAACTGCGTCATTACTTTGGGAGTATAAAGCGGAGAGACAGAACCTTCCGGTGCCTGGAAACTTTAGCATTCTCACGGATTGGGATGGAAAACCGCTGTGTGTTCTCGAAACTGTAGAAGTCAGTATTATCCCTTTTGAAGACGTGGATGAGGAATTCGCTCGTATAGAGGGAGAGGGAGACGGTTCACTGGCCTACTGGCGTGAGGCACACTGGGCTTTCTTTGCGAGGGAATGCGCAAGATTAGGCAGAGAACCTAGTGTGCGCATGCCCATCGTTTGTGAGAAATTTACTATTGTTTATGAGCCAAGCAAAAATACCAACAAATAGCCTACCCAATTAGCTATGCGAGCGCTGGTCTCTCAGATTCATCTACCTTCGTGGTTTCTCTGCTACGCTCGGATAGGCTCTGCCTGACACCTCGCCGCAGAAAACGCGGATTGCTAACGCAGCAGGCTTCGTTCTGTAATTTTGACCGCGCCCCTAAGCTCAAAAACGTTAGACGGTTGAGGCCAGAAATTTTAGGTCAGGTCATTTTTGAGAGTTTTTGCGATCGCGCAGACTTTCTACTAATGAAACTCACCAAATTCCGAAAAAATTCAAGAGCGATTTTCAAGCGCCACAAAGTTTTACAACATTGGCGCAACCTATTTAACTAGGTCACTGCAACGGACTTAAAATAATTGGTGTAATTATGGTGGGATTTTTATCTCCTCCGCTGAGTCCCTACTGTTATGTACCCTCTTAACGTAGTATTCACAAAAATCTCTTTCACCAAAAACAAAACCCTGTTACGGAGTCAATGAAATGAAAACAAATGCTGTCTGCTGGTTCGAAATCTATGTGAATGACATGACTCGCGCTCTTGCATTTTACGAAACCGTGCTCGGTCAAAAACTCACTCGTCTAGATAATCCGAACGAAAAAAAGGACTTTCCACAACCAGAAATGTGGGCTTTTCCAATGGGAGAGCGTCCAGGTGCTAGCGGTGCTATCTGCAAAATGGAAGGTGTAGAGGCAGGCGGAAACAGCACTTTGGTATATTTTGACTGTGAAGATTGTGCTGTTGAGCAATCAAGAGTTGAAAAAGCAGGCGGTAAGCTTGTGGTCTCCAAAATGGCTATCGGAGAATATGGGCATATTTCAATAGCCACAGACACTGAAGGCAATTCAATAGGCTTTCATTCTATGAAGTAACTCCATTGAAAAGCAACTAAAAGCACATAACTAGGCGCTTCATGATGACTCTTCCTTCGGTCGAGCCCGTTAGCGCAGTCGTTAGACTGCTGTGGCTACAGATTTCCGACTAATTCCTGACGTGATCGCCGCCCACGGAATCAGGAAAAGGCTCAAGAGAAATCGTAAAGCACCGCAAAGCTTTGCAACATTGGCGCAACCTCTCTAACCATTTCACTGCAACGGACTTACGATTATTTCGTAATTAAAGCGGGACTTACGATCTCCGCTGAGTTCCGACCGTTCGACAACACAAACACACAAACAATAGAATTCAACGCTATGCTCATTAGCCATCGAAAGAATTTCATTTATACAAAAACTGTCAAAACAGCAGGGACCTCCGTTGAGTCATATTTTGAACAATATTGCATGCCTGATGGAGAGTGGCAGGAATCTCATGCTCGCAAAGAACATGTTTCAGAAGCAGGGATCATAGGGTTTCGAGGAAACAATGTAAGTGGTCGTATATGGTATAACCATATGCCAGCCATTAGGATACGTGACCTTATCGGTCAAGATATCTGGGATCGCTATTATAAGTTCACAGTGGTGAGAAACCCCTTCGATAAGCTGATTTCTAGATTTTATATGTTGGAAAATCGTAAAAAAAAATACAACACAATTCAACGAACAAAGGCCCTTATGACACGAATGATAGGCATTGGAAGCCCAATCCACCAGATAAAAGGGAAAACAGAAGTTGAGCGTTTTAGATGTTGGATCAAGAAAGGAGGGGAAATAATTGATCGAGATAAATATCTTATTGAGGGGAAAGAATGTGTTGATTACTTCATTCGCTTTGAGAATTTGCATGAAGACTTAAAACATGTTTGTGACCGCCTTAAAATCCCCTTCGAACCTTCACGCATGCCCTTATTCAAGATGAGAAAAAGAGACCAAAATCGAAAAATCCAAGACTATTACGATGATACGACTATACAAATCGTTCAAAATAAATATGCTTGGGAACTTAAACGGTTTAGTTACGAGTTACCGAAATAAAGACCTTGTCGAACAAGGCGCTGCACCTGACCGCTATTCCGCTTCGCTCCATAGCGACAAATGAGCTTGGTCGTTCTCACAAATCCTGCACTGAAATTTATCCTCCGTCCCATGTCTGACGAACCCGCTTTCAACTCTGCATCGCCCTATCAGAAAGACGTCTTAGCTTTACCGGTT